>NZ_CAUWGY010000001.1:0-100063 GCF_963558415.1 uncultured Ruthenibacterium sp.
CGCTACCTTGTTTCCGTTTCCGGAGTTTTTTAGCAGCGAACAAGTCGCACACCCATTTTAAATATTCCGGCCGATGATACAAACGGTAGATATCTTGTGCTCGCTTTACACTTTCACCTGCTCCGTCCCACCGAGGAAACCACATATCCCTTTTAGCTTGAAAAATATACATGGGCCGGGGTGCTGTGCAGGCAAGTACTTCCATCCATTCAAAGGGAACAAATCCCTCTGAAATTGTCTGACGAAAAGCCGGGAAATAACAAAATCCACTTTCTCTGCACCAAACTTGAACATTGGGATGACAGCAAAAACTGCACAGACAACAACTGACAGCAGTCGCTTGGACGCGCTCGTCCAAAGCGGCAAGGAGCAAGGCATTCGTTCCGCCCAGTGAGTGCCCAATCACTCCTATCCGTTTTGAATCCACATAAGGAAGTGAGCACAACAAATTGAGCGCTTGGCGGTGATCGTATACAGCACGCCCCATGGCAGACCATTGCGGATGCTTTTGCTCCAGAAAATTCGTATTGTATCTCTGGTCTAACGAGACCGCATCCGGACAATGCCAACGAACAAAAAGATCCGGTGCAAATACAACAAATCCCCGTTGCACAAGTTCGTACCCGTACGGATAATTCTCCTCGCAGTCCTCTCTTTGTATCAGTACCGATTCTGCACATGCTATATCTGTGGGATGCAGCGCCAACACAGCAGGCATTTGCACAGAAACCTTATTGGGAATCAATAAATAACCAGTGGCTGTTTCTCCATCACAACTGCTGTAAGCAATTTTTTGCAAAGAGAAATTTTCTTCTTTCTTCTCATATAAAACATGCCAAGAGAGAGCCGTCGGCTGTGGAGCCTGTCCTAGCACACAAAGGAGACGATGACGAATTGCATCCCGGTCTATCTCCCATTTTTCAAGACAAGTATCTTGTGTTACTAAGGATGGAAGATGGATTTCACCGCCTGGAACTCCTACCGAATACTTCCGACTGTGCTCATCCTGTACTTTCTTCATCCTTTTACCGCCCCCGCAGTCAATCCTCGAATCAAATACTTTTGCGTGAACAGAACAATGATCACCATAGGCACCATTGCCACAATACTCAATGCGGCCATGCCTCCCCAGTCAGTCCCCTTATCCGTAACAAAACCCGCAATGACTATGGGAAATGTTTTTGCGCGGTTGGATGCCAGTGCCGACGCCATCAAAAACTCGTTCCAGGATGTCATTACCATTAAAATGGCCGTGGCAGCCATACCGCTCAAAGTGGTCGGCACAATCACGCGAAAATAAGTGGTAAGCACACTGGCCCCATCAACACGGCTGGCCTCCTCGATCTCACGGGGAACTTCTTTGTAAAAAGTCGTCATCATCATCACGGTCAAAGGAATGCCAATCGAAATATGAGAGATGATGATTGCGGCAAGTGTATCCAAAAGATGCAAATTTTTCATCAAGAGAAAATAGGGAAGAATCACGGTGATTTTCGGGTAAAATCGAACCAAAACAATGACGGCTGTGATGATGACAATCAAACGGCTTTTTGTCAGCCGTGTCAGTCCGTAAGCGCACATCGAACCCAAAAACACCGTTACCACAGTGGATACCACCGCCACAATAATCGTGTTTTTCAAATAAAAAAGAATTCCGTCGTTGATACTTTGCAAATTGAAAATTGATTTATAATTATCCCATATAAATTGCGTGGGAAAAATTCGAGGGTTATTATACAGTTCGCTTTCGGGTTTTACACTTGTAAAAAACAAAAATATGATTGGCAGAACAACTGCCGCCACAGAAGCAGTAATCACCGCACATCGGATGATTGGATAGGCCGTGACCTTTTTCTTTTTCATAATCAACCCCCATTCAAAAACGATTCTCTACGTTGTTTTTGAACTTCAGAAGCAGACCGCAAATCAAAAACGCCAAAAGCATAACAACCCATGCAGCCGCAGAAGCATAACTGATGTTGTAATATTTTAACCCCTGATTGTAAATGTACATGGATACAACTTGGGTACTGGTTCCTGGTCCACCAAAAGTCAAAGTATAAATCTGATCAAAAACAAAAAACGCATCAATAATACGGAAAATCAAAATCAACAGTGTTGCAGGCAAAGTCAGCGGAACAAAAATTTTCCGAATAATCGCCCATCTGCTGGCCCCGTCAATGGTAGCTGCTTCAATCAGCGTATCAGGAATAGAAGTCATGGAAGCAGTATAAATCAGAAAAGAAAATGAGACATACTGCCAAATGGAAACAATGACAGCGGCCGTCATTGCCCAATCGGGGTCTCCCAACCAATTGGGGCCGCTGATTCCGATTTTTGCTAAAAGCAGATTGATCATTCCGGTATTGGTGTCGAAAAAAATGCGCCACATATTGCCGCAAACTACTGCGGCGATCGACATAGGAATCAACAAAATCGTACGGCAAATCTTGATGATTTTGGACGATCCGATAAAAAGGTATGCCAACAAAAAACCTACAATTAATTCAACCACAATGGTTTGAACCATAAATTGCAGACTGATTTTACACGAGTACAGGAAATTGGGATTTGTAAAAGCCTTTATGTAGTTATCCAGCGTAAATCCTTGTGGAGTATCCGACGTCGCCAGAGTCCATTCCCGGAAGCTGATAACCAACGAATAAATCAAGGGATATGCCTGTGCCAAAAGAATAACAATAAGCGCAGGTGCTACCAGCAACCATAAATATTTCTGATCTCGTTTGGTTACAAGCATCGTGAATGCAACCTCCTTTTCATCAAATTCGCACTCCCGTACCTGGCGGTATCGCCAGGTACGGGAGTGACTATCAAGTCAAATTCTTATCCTTGTATAAACTGGTCATTCCGTTCGGCCAGCTCCATCACCTGCGGCGTCACTTCCAAAGAACCTAGGTTTTGATTGATTTGTTCCGCAGCCTCTTGCGATGTAATTTTACCAACCAGTGCATCTCCTACAATTCGGCAAATAATATCCTGTCCTTCACCGCTCATGGGGAAATCGTAAGCATTTGCTACATTTTCCAAATGTCCGTCAAAGGCATTCTCACCAAATTTTTCGATGACCTGAGGATCCTGATAAGTACTGGAATAAATGGGGCCCATATTATAGTTCAAGAAGAAATCCAGAGAATTTTCCTCACTTGCAAACTCGTCCACCCACTTCCAAGCGAGCTCTGTATCTTCGATTTCTTTGGGAATAAACATATTCCAGCAGCTCAGGAAAGGCACGCCGCCATCGGTGGGATAAGGAGCAATTCCCCATTTTCCTACGATCTCAGATTGCGAAGGATCCGCAGCAGAGCCATACAGGAAAGAGGGCCAGCATTCTGTCACAGCCGCTTTTCCTTGCAAGAACATTGCGTTTGCCTGATCAATGCTCAAAGAAGAAATGTTATTGGGGCCATATCCATAGGTCGCAATGATATCATCGATTGCCGCTGCTGCTTTATCCAGCTCAATTTCGTAATTGCCTTCACTGTTGATATAGTAGCCACCATATCTGGCCAGGAATAGGTTGCCGACCTGTTCCGGCGCACCGCCTGCAAACACATAAGGAGCAATGTCAGAAGGTAATTTTTCTTTTAGCTGGTCAAGGCACGCATAGAATTCATCCCAAGTTTTAGGCAACTCAATTCCATATTCTTCGAACAAATCCTTTCGATACACAATGCCATATGCATCCAAATTATAAGGGATGCCAATGACCTCTCCCTCATAATAATTTGTCTTGTCCATCAGACCGGGAATCAGGCCTTCTCCGAATCCATCTCTCTCAATGTACTCTGTAAGCGGTGTCATATGAGAAAAAATATCTACCAGATAGGCGCCACCGGACATCACCGAATATTGATGATTTCCTGAGAGAATATCCGTCGTATTGTTCTGCCTCAAAACATCCCAAGGGAATGCCACGACTTCTACTTCCACACCGGTTTCCTCCGCGAACTCGGTTGCAAGTGCTTTGGCAGCTTCATCGTTGATGCCGGATTGCATATAGGTGACCATCATCTTCTCGGTACCGGCCGTGCTTGCTGTAGACGAATCGGACGGTGTAGAAGAAGTTTGCGTATCGCTTCCACAAGATGTAATTGCAAGTGCTACACACATAATCAACGCCAACAAAGATTTCTTTTTCATCGGGTAAGCCTCCTTTTCTGTATCCTTTTCAATTTTTTCGTATTGAGTCGGTCTGAAACTCTGTTATCAAAACAGATCGAAATATACTACATCCTCCTTTCCAAAACTTTCAGCAAATAATCAACTTCTTCGTAAACCATCACTGCGCCAGTTCTCCGGCACACTCCTTGTCAATGTACATACGTACATTCTCGGTTTGGCGCAAAATGCTGGCGGGGCAGGCGGTACTCACAGGTCCAGTCAAAGCGGCTACAACCGCATCATGCTTTGTGTGCGAAGGAACAATACAAAAGATGTATTGACTATTCATCAGTCTGGGGACCGTAACCGTTAGTGCGTACTCGGGCACTTCTTCCAGCGTGGCAAAGCAGCGGTCGTGTACCTGTTGTTCTCTGCAAACAGGATCCAACTTCACTTTTTTGATTCGTGCCTTATCTTCAAAATCTGCTACGGGAGGATCGTTAAAAGCCACATGGCCATTCTCTCCAATCCCCATAAAAGTGATATGTGTGGGCGCATCCTTTAGCAGTTGATCATAACGCGCGATCTCCTCTTCTACAGGACGAGAGCCATTCATCAAGTTCACACTTTTGAACGGAAC
The DNA here is from genome assembly GCF_963558415.1 of uncultured Ruthenibacterium sp. Classification (NCBI taxonomy): domain Bacteria; kingdom Bacillati; phylum Bacillota; class Clostridia; order Eubacteriales; family Oscillospiraceae; genus Ruthenibacterium; species uncultured Ruthenibacterium sp. Next base: position 4,763 of record NZ_CAUWGY010000001.1, read on the forward strand.
TTTGTCAAAAATGGATTGGCACAAAAAATGATTGAAAGATTTCTTGTGGCCAAGCGGTAAGCCCACATATTCGTCCATGTGGTAACCATTCACACGACTCCAATCGATGCCAGGCTGTTTGCACAGTTCCTGCAGAAATTCTGTCTGAGAGGGTGCTGCTGCAAAAATGCAGTTGATTTCCGGCTCTTTTTCCAGCAACTTACGCATACAGGCAGCCGCCTCTTCGGCCGCTGCGCGACCCATTTCGGCACGGCTATCATAAATTTTTAAATCCACCTTGCCGTACTGTTTTTTTATCAAGGCAATAACCTCCTTACCCTTCTGTACACCTTTCTCACCGATTTTCGTTCCACTAGTTTTGGTTGCATTACAACATTTTCCTGTGCGCTGTCCGGATATTCGATTGCATCCAACAGCATACGTGCTGCCCGGCGTCCCATTTCATTCGAAGGTTGATGAATGGTCGTCAGCGCCGGTTCAACAAAATCGCTGAGATAAATATTATCGAACCCGATTATCGAGACATCCGCAGGAACATACACGTTATGTGCTTTCAGGCACTGAATCATGCCGATTGCGGTCATGTCGTTGATGGCCACGACTGCATCCGGTAAGCATTCGCTGGCAAGAAGCTGTTCCCCAAGTGCATATCCATTACAAAATTCTGCATTTTCACCATCTGCATCTCCGGAAACATTACACACGAGCAACCGCCGTGAGTTAAAACGAATACCACTTTCCCTCAGTGCCGCTTTATAACCATCCAATCGCTGTTTTCGGCTTCGCCGATCCAGAGGACCACTGGCAAAAGCAATATCCCGATGGCCACATTCAATCAAATACCGTGTAGCCATCATACCGCCTTTGTAGAAATCAAATCCTACATTTCTGCCAGGATATTCCTCATAGGTCTGGTCAAACAACACACAAGGAATCTCCAATCGACGCAGTCTTTCCATAAAAACTTCATCCATGTGAATGCAGGACAGCAAAATACCAGAAACCTGTTTTTGTTCCAGCATTTCAATATGCTGGGTCTCCAATCGGCTGCTGTTTTGGGATAAACACAGCAATGGAACATAAGAGCGCTGTACACATTCCTCTTCCACGGCTGACATCAAACTGGCATAAAAAGGATTTACAATCGATGGAAGAATAACACCTATTTCCTTTTCGCTTGATCCCGCTTGCAGCATTTTGCCAATCAAATTAGGTTTATAGTTCAATTCGCGAGCAACCTGCATTACTCTTTGACGTAATTGCCTGCTAATTGGATAATCAATACCGCTAAGCACTCGAGATACGGTGGCAGTGGACGTGCCTGCAGCCCGGGCCACATCCACAATCGTAGATTTCTTATTTTCACTCATGAGCTCTGTCCCTTTCGGTTCAGTAAACGTTTTCTGTATCGTAGCAAACAAAATTTATTTTGTAAAACTAGATTTTATTGTACAATACCAACAATTTCCAGTTTTTTACAGCTAGTTTTTTCTTTGAAAATCCCATTTTGCCCTCCCCCTTAAGTAAAAATTTTTATTGAAAATTAAACGCAAATGGTCAATATGGAAAAAATTTAACCATTTCACACAGTAAAGCTTTTAAACAAAATGAACCATACTTTGAAAATTTTTACTGTAAATATTTTCCATGTGTTGTGAAAATTTTCTAAAGTTTATTTGGAAATGTTAGTGGAGTATACAAAATTCTACATTTTAAAAAAATAACGTTAAACCGCACTTTTAAAGAGAAAACACACAAGCAAATGGCACAGAGAATCAGCGGTTTTTTATCAAGAAAAAAACAAAAAACACAGTAATTTTTCTTTAAATTCATTAAAAAATCATCTTAATCATCGGGTTTTAGCTTTCACTTCGAAAAGGTATTTTATTCTTCTTTCAACCACTCTCTAAAAAGAGAGCTGATTCTTTTGTAAGAATAAAAAAGTCACGGTGCAAAGCCCAAACTTTGCACCGTGACTTTTCATCAATCTCACTTTTAAATTCATTCATCGCCAAAACGTTGCTTGTCTATACACTTAACTTGCTTACTGCTCTTTCTTCCACTTCTACCAGTCCACTAATTGAAATCGCTCTCGTTTTGACCACTCCCAAACGAACTTCATACCATCTGTCTAAAAAATACGAGCAGGCTCTGTTTCGGTTTTTATGAAAAAGAATCCGATAAACTCACCCGAACATCGGATTTCCTTGGGGGAAACTTTAGTGCGGTGGTATCGTGCGAGATAACTTGTTTCCCCTGAAGTTCCCGTCCAATGACGCGGTAGCGTAAACAACAAAAAAGCGGCCGTACAAAATATACGACCGCTTTTCTTTTTTAACTTTTAACGAACGTCAAATGGAGTGCATTTTTTCAACAGCCTGCACCCATAGGCATACATTGCAATTCCCTTATCCTGCTGCAATTACGCATTTCTTGTTTTGGAGCGTGTACCAACAAGTATCCATCTCATTTGTACCTTACATTCGCTGTACCCTCTCCTGTTCAAACTGCCTGCGGTACAAATCTCGATAATAACCTTTTTTACGAATCAACTCATCATGCGTTCCTTGTTCAACGATTGCGCCGTCACGGACGACCAGGATTAAATCCGCATGCCGAATGGTCGAAAGACGATGCGCAATTAAAAACGACGTGCGCCCTTTGAGCAGAAGTTCCGTTGCGTCCTGAATAAGACGTTCTGTCTTTGTATCGATGGAGCTTGTTGCCTCGTCAAGAACGAAGATGCGCGGATCCGCCAGCACCGCACGTGCAAACGAAATCAATTGCTTTTCACCTGTGGAAAGGCGGTCACCGCCCTCTCCGACATTGCTTTCGTATCCCTTTTCAAGCTTCATGGCAATCTGATCGGCCGAGACGGCCTTCGCCGCCGCAATGACCTCATCGTCCGTTGCGTCAAGACGCCCGTATCGGATGTTCTCCATTACTGTACCAGAAAACAGATGTGGACTCTGAAGTACGTATCCAATGCTGCTATGCAGCCAGAGCTGGCTGCGCTCACGATAATCCTTACCATCAATGAGCACTTGGCCGGACGTCGGCTCAAAAAAGCGGCATGCGAGATTGACCAGTGTGCTCTTTCCTGCTCCTGTCTCGCCCACGATGGCAATTGTGGACCCTGCGGGAATCTTCAGATTAAAATGCGTAAGAACGTCTTCGTTGCCGTCTGGATAACGGAAAGAGACATCACGGAACTCAATATCGCCGCGAATCGGTTCCCAGTTCTCACGTTTAGCCTCAAAAACTGTCCCGTACTTCTCAATCACCTCAGGTGTATCGGTAATGAGTGGCTCTTGCTCGAGCAAGCCCATTACACGCTCAATGTTTGCCTGCAGAGAAAGAATGTCCGCAATGTTGCGGGCAATCTGCTGAATCGGTTCGAAAATGCCGACTGCGTACGATGTGAATGCCGACAGCGTGCCAATCAAAATCAAATTCTCAAGCGCCAATGCACCACCTCTCGCGAGGACGATTGCCGTGGTCAGAGAACTAAAAAACATCACCAGCGGAATATAGACGGCAGAAAGCCGTGCCGCACGCACCGATGAGACACGCATATCCTGCGTGACCTCTTCAAACTCGCGGCTGTTCTGCTCTTCAATAACGAGTGTCTTCGACGTACGTGCTCCCATGATACCTTCGTTGTAAGCACTTGTGATACGTGAATTCATCTTCCGAACACGTCGATTCCAGCGCAAAATCTTGTCTTGGAACCACACAGTTAAAAATGAAATCGCTGGCACAATAAGAATTACCGCTGCTGCAAGTCCAGGATTGAGAAGGAACATCATCACGAACACGCCGAGAACATAGAACACCGCCCACAAGATATCGACTGAATTCCAAGCAATCATACCGGCGATGCGGTTTGTGTCACTCATGATACGCGACAGAAGATAACCGACAGGAGTGACGTTGTAATATGAAAGCGAAAGCGTCTGCAGATGTACAAAGCACGCCCGTTTCATGTCGCGGCCAATCTGCATCTCGATACGCATCGAACGTCGCGTGAACATGATAACCGCCAACGCCTGTAAACCTATAATACATCCATAAAATAGGACGAAACCCGGCAGACCGGACACGTCACCCGTTTCGATGAATTCATCAATGGCATACCGCTGAAATAAAGGCAGCGCAATGTCGATGACAGCACACACAATGTTGAGCACAAGCACCACAATAATCAAACTTCGATACGGCCGTAAAAATGGAAGCAACTTTTTCCAAGAGCGTATATCAAACGATTTTGTATATTCCTGCTCATCATATCCCATGACTTTCGCCTCCTTTCTCGGCAAACAGGAGATCTCTATCCTCTCCCGTCATCTGTAAATCATAGATTTCGCGGTACAGACCGTTCTGCTTCATCAGCTCATCATGGCTCCCTAACTCCGCGACGCGACCGTCCTGGAGAACAAGAATGAGATCGGCCTGCATAAGGGTTGTAATGCGGTGAGAAATGAGGATGACCGTTGCCGAACCCTTTGCTTGATGGAGCGAAGCCCGAATTTCAGCGTCCGTCTCCGCATCAACAGCAGAAAGTGAGTCATCAAAAATAAGGATCGGTGCATCCAGCATCAGTGTACGTGCGATGGCAACACGTTGTTTCTGACCGCCTGAAAGCGTCACACCGCGCTCGCCGACAATGGTTTCGTATCCATCGGCAAACTCAAGAATGGCATCGTCCACGTGCGCCGTTCCCGCCTGACGGCGGACTTCCTCTATCGAAGCTCCAGGACGCACAGCAGCAATATTCTCACGGATAGTGCGTGAAAACAGGAACGGCTCCTGCAGTACAATGCCAATGTTCCGCCGCAGATACGGACGGCTGATTTTAGAAATATCTACGCCACCAACTGTAATCCTCCCGCCATTCGGTGAAAGATCATAGAGACGGTCGAGCAGGTGCACCATAGTAGATTTGCCACTGCCTGTCGCACCGAGAATAGCAAACGTCTTGCCCGCGGGAATGGTAAAACTCACGTCGCGAAGAACCGCTTGTTCCCCATAAGCGAACGACACATGATCAAAGACGATATCCTTGTCCATCGGGGGTGTCTGCGCGTTTTCAGGCTCCTGCTCTGGTTCAGAATCGAGAATGTAAGCAAGGCGCTCTATGGAAACGCCTGCCTTACTCATCTCGGAAAGGATTCTTCCGAGTCCCCGCACCGGCCAAACAAGCGACTGGTTGTACGATACAAATGCAAGGAATTCGCCAAGCGTAATTTCCCCGTTGACCGCCTGAAGGACACCTACAGAAATGACGGTGAGAATCTGCATACCAGTGATAAAATCCCCAATCCCCCAGTATGCACTTAACAACCGTCCGAGACGAATCCACAAAGATGCGAATCGTTCGTTTTTCTTGTCGAAACGCTCCACCTCAAACTTTTCACGGCCAAACGCACGCACAACACGTACGCCGGTGAGATTCTCCTGCACTGTTGCAGAGAGTTCTCCTTCAGCTTCGTCCGCTGTCAAAAAGCGCTTGGCAATCTTCGAATAAAAAAATCCGGAATAAAGAAGGATGACCGGAAGGAAACCGACGGCAATCAGCGTCATCTTCCAGTTCATCGAGAACATTACTACAAGTGAAAAAGCCACGAGGAAGATAATGCGGAACACCTCGAGTAGCTGATTTGTGACAAAATTGCGCACAACTTCGACATCCGACGTGCAGCGCTGAATGATTTCACCTGTGCTGTGTCGAACATGCCACGCGTACGGAAGCCGTTGGATATGGCGATACAGCGCGTCACGCAGTGACTTGACAAAGTTCTCGGATCCCTTTGATGTACCCATACGGCTTCCATAAGTACACAGTCCCGAGAGCACTGCCACCAAGAGCAAAAAACCTGCCGCCGCAAAAAGCTGTGTCATCGGAGCCGCAGTAAGGAGCGCATCTGGTGCGAATTTCTTCACGATATTGGGGAAATCTTCTCCCCCAAGAATGGAGTCGACCGCCACGCGCACCACTTGCGGCGTGAGCGAACCAAGCACCGTGTTTCCCATGGAAAATCCAAGCGTGAGCGCAAAAATCCAAAGGTATGGCCGCAAAAACCTCCAGATCAACGCTCGTTTCGATTGTCTCAAACAATTCCCTCCCTTTTTTACAAACAAAAAAACGTCCCCGGAACAAAGCCGGGGACGTTGAATAAAACGCGCAAAGTTACCCGTTGTATCGGGCAGAATAAGGCGCGGACAGCTCTTTCCATCGGCTTAAACAAATTGTGTAATTGTTGAACCGTTTTTTGATCATTCTGCCCGCCTCCTTTCTTTTATGCGTCATATATTTGTATCGACGAAGACCAATATACGCTGTTCGGTTTCACTTGTCAAGTAAATTTCGAAAGCCTCACGAGAAGAGCGATGGAATTCGTCGGTTCGACGAATTTCTACCGGTGATTCTTCGCAAAGTGACGGCTTCTTTCACAAAATTGGCTCCATCAAAAATCATCCCGTAAAAAGTACAATCTTTTTTATCTTCATAAAATCATATCGAAATTTTTTACCATACAATCGTTCCGTGGGTAGATTATTTTTTGTACTCCATGATATAGTGCGTGTCTGTTTCTTTTGTCTGGATAAAGCCCAGTTTTTCATAGAGTCTTTTGGCTCCACGGTTTTCTTTGAAACAACCAATTCGAACTTTTTTCCCTTGTGCAACACAAAATTTCTGAAGATTCTTTAAAAGATCTGAACCGATGCCTTTGCCCCGATATTCTTCAAATAAATGAATTTCTACCACTTCATAATATGGATCGTCAAAGCTGCACTGAATAAAGCCAGCACAATTCCCATTCATCTCGATTATACGGAACTGCTCGATTTCGGAAAAGTCTCTAGCAAAGTCACTTTTCTGATAGTTTTCATCCCAGCCCCAAATTTTTTCTACATAGGGACGAATTGACTCTGACTTAAGCGCAAATATCCAATCTCGGTCATCAATCCTTGCAAACCGAATTGTGTAATCCATCGTTTGTTCTCCTTGTTGTATGTTTCTATCTTTTCTTGGAATCATTTACTTATCCAGTCTTACGGCATTCTCTTGAATCAATTATACATGTTCCAGGCATATAAAAATGGTGTCTATTTAATTTTCGCCATTCTACACAAAGATTCTCCAAAATTGTTTCCAAATTCAAAATCATCGTCGTCCAAAAAGGGTTGGAAAATCATCCTATTTATTTGCAGCCATACAATAACGGCTGATGGAAACACCACCAGCCGTTATTTCTTTGTTTTATGCTATACATTACATTTTTCGCGATTTTCATAAATCTCTTTGGATTCAACCTTTGGCAAAAATCCAACAGAAAATTTTATTGGCTGCGGCTAGCCATGTCGACAAAATATGCAATCATCTCTGCAGAATCTCCAGAAAAGAAACAAGGAATAAGTTGCATAATACTTGTTTGTGAAACTTGTCGACTTTCTTGCAAATGAATACGATCTTTGAGTTTTTCAATCGCCTGCTCCTGTTGCATCGGCGGCAAAAATTTCATAAACATGTGAAATGCATTGATTGCTTCTTGTGTCCATGTCCATTGCGCCAGAGGTAAATTTTGCTTTTCCTGTTCTTTTCTTCGATGCCATTCGAGAACATCCTTTTCTGTAATTTCGCGATCATTCGGAATCCCGAGCCTTGCAAACTGCTCTTTTGGACTTTCATTTTCCTGCATGGCCCGCTGCAACAAATTGGCGAGACGAGTTTCCTGTTCAATATCCGTCAATTCGTTTTTTTGCTGTGGGTCGGTATTGAGATCAAACAACTTATCTCCAAAATTTGCCGCATTTACAAAACTATTGTTATCAATGTGTTTGGCTTCTTCACTATCTTTTCCATTGATTAAAAGGTCGCTAAAATCACGCGCACCATTCCCATTGCCTTTTGGAATTTTCCAAACAGGCGTTCCCTTTGTAAAGGAAAACTGATTACCAGGAACAGCTTGTGCATTTTTCATCTCTTCTACAGAAAAAAGCGAACGCATATGCATTGGCATGACCGTATATTCATATAAAGGAGCATTCTGCGCCGTTGCAGGTGCTTTCATGTACACATACCGTCCATCAAACAGATTCACATGTGCCCCGTGTATACCAAACAATGCATATTCACGAATTGCGGCGTTCTCACAAATGACATTTCGCACAGGTTTTCCCTGCATATCATTGGGTAAATCAACGCCAAAAAATTCTAAAAGTGTGGCTGGAATGTCAATGGTTTGAACAATTTGATCTCTTGTTTCTCCTCCATGCCCAAATCGAGGATCGTATATAAACAGCGGGAGATGCACAATTTCATCATAACAGGGCATCACAACCTTACTCCACCAGCCATGCTCTCCCAAGAGATATCCGTGGTCTGTATTGACAATCAACAACGTATCCTTCCAAAGATCATACTGATCAAATTTATCTAAAACCTTCCCTAAATATTGGTCACAGCGTGACAGCAATGTGGCATATTCTGCACGGTAATGATTTTTTAGCGTTTCCGTTTCTGTCACATGATGATAGGGTGGCCAATCCGCAGTCGGGCCACGGTAAGTATCCGGATAACTTCGTTCGCATTCTTGCGGAGAAAAGAAAGGTTCATGAGGATCGAAACACTCGATTTGCAAGAACCAATGGTCACACAAATGATTTGTATCCAGGAAATCCAATCCTGCTCGAACCGTCTGCGCCAGCGATGTATTTTCTTCTTTTCGTTGGAATTGACGGTTTACATTGTCATGTTTTTGAAGATCACCAGTAGAATAAAAATAAATCCCATCCCGATTCTGAACATTACTTGAGGTCGTTGGCTCCAATAATTCTGGCAGACACTTCCATTTATCACCCTCTTGCCCGCGTATAATTTCCCAAGAGTTGTATCGATAATGATATGTCGCACCTCCGTCCTCCCAATAATGAATGTGATCCGAAATCAAATGTGTATAAATTCCATGTTCTTTCAAAATTTGGGGCATTGAATCGTCAAATGGTTCGACCGGTCCCCAGCTTCGATGAAGGAAGTTGTATCTTCCAGTGTGCAACTCGCGCCGGGCTGGCATGCAAGGAAGACTTCCCGCATAGCAGTTGTTGAACTGCACAGCCTTTTCGCTTAAACGCTGAAAATTCGGTGTTTGTGTCCAATTGCATCCATATGGTTGAAGCATTTTCCGATTTAACGAATCAAACATTAACATGACTGCTTTCATTTGCTTTCCTCTTTTCTGAGCGGGATTGGTTGAACTTTCCTGCCCAATTGATTATACTTTTTACAGATCACATTGGGGGGAGGACTGCATATGGCCGTAACAATGAAATATATCGCCGAACTGGCAGGTGTTTCGATTGGCACAGTAGACCGTGCTTTGAACAATCGTGGTCGCATTGCGCCCAATGTGAAGGCACGTATTTTAAAAATTGCGGAAGAGTTGAACTACAAACCTAATTCAGCGGCAAAATCGCTTGCAATCCGGAACCGTAATCTTAAAATTACCATCATCCTCCATATTCAAAAAAATGATTACTATGATGAAGTTATCCACGGAATTGAACATGAGGCAGAAAGTATTTCTGCCTTTGGAATCTCGGTAGAGATCAAACATTGCCCTGATTTTGATTATCACAAACAGCTTCACCTGATTGACCAGGCCGTTGAAGAAAAAACTTCCGCCATAGCACTTGTTCCAATTAACCATCCAGATATTCGCAGCAAGCTCACTGAACTGGACGAATTGGGAATTCCTGTTGTTTTATTAAATGCCACTCTTCCAGAGTGCCCTTATCTGGCCTATGTAGGAAACAATTATGCTCAGAGCGGCCGAATTGCTGCGGGACTGATTAATCTCATCACAGGTGGACGAGCTAATTTGGCGGTATTTACTCCCTCCTTGGATATGTTAGGGCATCGCCAACGTCTTTCCGCATTCGAAAATCATCTGCAGCTTTTTCCGGAGCTCTCTGTATGCTGTATACAAGAACTTTCCAATACCGATATCGATTCCTACAAACTAACCCAACAAACCTTGGATCTCTACCCAAATGCCGACGCAATTCTTTACATGGGTGCGGCCGTTACCGGTGGAATTAAGGCCATACAGGAAGCCAGTTCACACAAGAAATTTCGGACTGTTTTCTTCGATACGCCTAATCCGGTTCTGGAAAATCTAAAAAGCGGAATGATTCAGGCCGTTATCAGCCAAAATCCTCGTCTGCAAGGCGAGTTGGCCATTCAGATTTTGTCCAATTACCTTCTCAAGCAGGAACTGCCCACGAATAAGCATTGCTACATTGAAAGTCGCATTATCATCCGAGAATCAATCGCTGAATCATTCAAATGAAGTCCCGCTTCCTATTCCAGGAAGCGGGATTTTCTTAATTACACGTTACAATGTTTTTCTATAAAAGTTTCAATTCTTTGGAATACCAAATCGCGCTCTCCATCTGCGGTGAGCACATGTCCGCTGTGTTCTAAAACGCAAAATTCCTTTTTCGGTGCTTGTATGCAATCGAAAATCACCTCGCCTTGGTGCCAATCACACACTTTATCCCCTTTTGAATAAATCAATAATGTTGGTACCTGAATTTCATCGACAGTTTCTTTCTCCAATTTCAAAAGCTCTTGCATACCATTTCCACTTGGCATACGCTTTATCATTTCCTCCATCGAATAAGTTTTCCACTCTCCCATTAATTCAGGTTTGTACCACCCGTTGTCTTCCGGATTTCTGCTTGCGCAATCCGTCTTTGCATCCGACATTTGAAAATTCCAAGAGGGGGCAGCCATGATTACTAAACCGTCAAGATTCATATACGATCCGACGATTGCCGACAAAATTCCTCCCATTGACAAACCACATAAAATGACTCTATTGCAACAACTTCTCAAAAGAAAAATCGCCTTTTCCAGCTCCGTACGATAATCGTCGATCGTACAACGCGAAATATCCTCTACGTCTGTAGCATGTCCTGCAAGAGCCGGAGCTAGAACTGTATATCCTTTTGCAAAAAAATAATCACTGGCATATCTCATTGCAGCGGGAGTACCTGTGGAACCATGCTGAAAAATTAGGCCTATTCCATTGTTTCCAATCTTCAAGAAAGGTTCGCAATTTTCCATAAACCTAGGTTTTAATTTCATTTGACCTCCTCCTTTCTCTCTGCAAGTCGAATGGCAGTAATTTTCTGTGCCATTTCCACTTCATCTTTCCGACGGATTGGATAAAAGATCAACGCCACCACAGAAATCAAATATGCCGCAATCGGAATTAGGGTTCTCATATAAAGAATACCGCTCATGACCGCTTCATTTTGAGTAGCAGCACCTTCTACAAATCCCAAATTAGCAAGAATCAAACTGGAAACAAAGGCTCCCAACGCCTGAGACATTTTATTCATGAATGTAAAAGTAGACGTAATCGTTGCCGCCGACTTAATTCCCAACTTCAGTTCTGCATAGTCAGCGCAATCGGGAAGTACGCTCCAAACGATATTTTGCGCAAAGACTTGCATAATTGCAAAGGCAATAATCCAGATCATGATGGTAACTGTGTTAGCTCGATTTGTAAGCAACAAACCTACACACGGAATGCAGAGCAGTGCCTCAATGGCAATAAAGGACACCTTTTTTCCAAAGTGCTGGAAAACGAACTTTAAAAAGGCCGCTGATAAAATCATTGCAATGATTGTCGGATATTGCGTCAAGGCGATCAAATCCGTTTTGTTGTCCATATTGTAAAGGAAGAAGTACGCATTAACTGCATTGACAATTTGATAAGCGAAGGAGTCCGTTGCAAAGGAAACAATCACTAGAAGAATAGCTGGATTTTTTACAATGGCTGTTAACTGCTTTTTAATGCTGACCTTTTCGACCTTTACCGTTTCTACATGAACATCTTTGTCTTTGATCAGCCATGCGCAAATCCAATAAGTAACCGTCACGATCACCGCGTAGATACACGCCATTGTTCTCCAGGCAAACACGCCATTTCCAAGAGCGTTTACAAAGTTCATCACAGGACCTAACAGAAGTGTCGTAGCCACCGCAAACAAGTTTTTGATTCCAACAATCCGGCCACGTTCATCCGGGTCCGTAGAAAGGATCGAAACGATGGAGTGATAAGGTGTATCCACAACCGTGCGGGAAAGACTTCCCAAAATATAAGTGGTATAGCAATAAACTGCAGCACCAAATGGTGTGAGTTCCGGAGCCCAGAACATAAGCACCAATACAATACCTGTCAGAGGGGCACCCACTAACAAAAATGGGCGAAACTTACCAATTTTACTGTTTGTTTTGTCGGCCATAACGCCGGCGATCGGATCGGACACGGCATCTACTATACGTGTAACCATGAACACGGTACCTGCCACTACAACCGAAACACCCATAATGTTTGTATAGAAGAAAAGCAAATACATACTTACAAATTGAAACCAAAGGGTGGATCCAATATTTCCAATACCAAACCCAATGATATTTTTGGCGCTGGCCTTGACTGCACTAACTTCTTTCATAATTTCCTCCTTACATCACATTAGAATAAAGTGTATTGATTTTTTCGGAAAGCTTTTCCACCCACCCTTCCATCAATTTTTGTCCCAACTCCCGGCTCGAGTTTCTGGGATCATTTACCACATATCCGTCGGACTGAACATTTCCAAACAGAACACAACGATCAACAATCGCATAATCTTCATATCGAATTTTCCCCTGAGAGGGAAAGGTAGAATAATCTACATCTTCATGTGAAATATATTGCATCAGAGATGCTTCACTGATATTGGCATGCCCCATAATGGAAGTGTTCGGATCGGCCTGTGCCGTAAAAATTTCCTGCATTCCATCGATTACAAGCGTCTTTGACTTATTGGTAAATTCCGCACACAATTCCTGTACCAGCTTTGCCTGTGTCGCCGCGCCGTGACAATTCACAAGAATAATCATCCGAAAATTCATATCCACCAGAATTCGAACGTATTCTCTTAAAACAAGCGAAACAATCTCCGGAGGAAGATAAAAACTTTTTGTTGTATTTTTAGGAAAATCCATTCCGACAATATACTGATTTGTATCGTGAAAGCCTAGTCTCTCAAGTTGCTCTTTCGGACGCGGGCAATCACTGCCTAAAAACAGTGGTGGCAATACTACACCGCCAATTTTTTCGGCTACTCTGCATGCCAGGAAGTGCCCTATCATCGGGTCGGTTCCATAGGGAAGTGCTAACGTATGCCATTCCAGAGGACCTAACGGTAGATAGGCAATTGATTTTTTCTTCTGTTGTTCAACAATCTCTTCCGGACGCATATGTTCTAACTGCACAGTTCTCATTTTACCCTCCTGACTTACGATAACGCATTTATGCAATAAATCCTTTATTTTACTTTGCGTTAACGTACACGCTTTTCTTTAATTGTACCGTCTTTTAAGCCTGTGTCAATTCCTGCGTACAACTTTCTATGTTTTATACGTCATCAAAGGAATTGTTTTATGCAAGTGTACCAATATCGCTGATTGTCTAATCACCGGTATAACCCCCACAGTAATAAAGCAAAAATTAAAAACTTCTTTTGCAAAAAATAAGCGCATGGACAATTAAATGTCCATGCGCTTACGCCTGATTCACATGCAATGCAAGGGAAACGTCATCCTCAGTGGTTTTCACTGTATGAATCCCGCGTTTCGAAGATCATCGATCAATTTTTCTGTTCGAATCGTCATTCCCTCACTATTAAGGTGATTGTTGCTGTTGAAAAAAAGATTTTCGTCCATCAAGCTGTCCTGTACGCTGCTAATGACCGGGATTGTGCCACAACTTTCGGTAAGCTTGTTTTCAAACGCCAAAAGCCCTTCCTGTGTACCGGTAAACGCCAGTTGGTTGAACGGGGCAAAGGTAATACACACACGCGCACCTTTTTCCTGCGCCTTTTTTGCAAAATGATTCAAAGCGTTGATTACCCGCGGCGAAAGTGTATCGGCGTCAACTGCGCGACAGTCTTGTGTATTGTACTTATCTTCCAAAATGTTTTCTCTCTCAAAGGTGAGGTCTCCCCACGGTCCAAATCCAAAACTTTCATATTCTTCTTTATAAGACTGCATCTCCCCTTGTGCCAGCATCGCCAACTTCTGACGAGAATAGGAATAAAAACTCTGAATCATATCCGGATAATAGGACAGTGGAAGCGCCTTTATTAGCGAAAGATCGTTTTCTACCGCCATCCAGGCGGTTGTATAACTGACCACATTTTCAAACATAGAAAATTCTGGGGCGAACACAATGATATCTCCCTCGTGCACAAGGGGCTCAAGCAAAGCCGTATAATACTCCAGTCCCAGATACGCTGTTGCGCCGAGGTTGATACAAGGCATGTTGGCCGCTTCGCTCACTGTTTCGCAGCAGATGCTATAAGGTACACTCGACCCACCTACAACAATGATTCTCGCTCCGGGAGTAGATTCTAAAAGCCGAGATTTGACGTGTACGGAACCCATCAGGCTTCCGGTATAAGCGGCCGGTTTTGACTGTATCCACGAAAAATATCCCACAAACGGAAGCAGAAGACAGAGCGCAAAAGCAAAAAGCTTTACCAAAAACTTTTTCATGTCTTCTCCTCCCTTTAAAATTGGAAATAAATAAATTCGACAGCAGTGCCTTCCGGTACTGTGAGCATGCATACAAGCACGGCCAGTGCCGCCGCATAACCCAGTGCGAAACGCCAGGGTGCACGTGCACGCGCCAACAGCAGCAAAGGATCTCCCTTTTTATAGTAAACCCAATCAAATAAAAGCACAGCCCCCAAGCTGATACCCAAACGCACAAGGACCAGCGGCTGCAGCCCCATGGAGACAAGCGCATCCCGAAATCCCTGCACAGGCGAAAAGATTGCCAAAGGAAGATGCGTGATAACGGTGATGGCATCTGCCATATTGTTGGCACGGAAAAGAGACCAAGTAAAACACACCACAGCAAAGCACACAACTGTCTGCACAAAATGGAATGTGCCAATGGCAGCCGGCTTGCGAAGACGCTTTTCCCAGCGGTTTCGAATGGGAAGAAACCACACATCAAATATTACCAGAAGCCCGTGAGCGGCTCCCCATAACACAAAGGTCCATTTGGAACCATGCCAAAGCCCACTGACCAGAAATGTTATAAATAAATTGGCCAAATGTCGACCGGTACTTACGCGGCTTCCGCCCAACGGAATATAGATGTAGTCCATAAACCAAGAGGACAGAGAAATATGCCAACGACGCCAGAATTCCCGCACACTGCGTGCAAAATACGGACTTCGAAAATTTTCCATAAGGTGAAAACCAAGGATTCGGGCGCTTCCCAGCGCAATATCCGAATATCCGGAAAAATCTCCGTAAATCTGGAAAGCAAACAGAACGGTTGCAATCACATAGGCGGCAGGTCCAAAGGTAGCAAGGTCGTTATAGACCAGATTTACATACTGTGCACAGAAATCCGCCACCACAATTTTTTTAAACAATCCCCAAACAATCATCCGCAGTCCCCAGCTCATGTTATCGGCATTGGGTCTGTGTTGCTCGTGAAACTGCGGCAGAAGGCTGGAAGCGCGTTCAATCGGTCCAGCGACCAACTGAGGGAAAAAGCTGACATATAGTGCGTAAATACCAAGATGCTTTTCCGCGGCGAGGTGGCCGCGGTATACATCAATCACATACGAAAGAGTTTGGAAAGTGTAAAAGCTTATTCCTACCGGCAGCATCACCTGTATGGTGAAATCATCCACAGGCAAGGAAAACGCCCGCAAAAGTGCGGTGAGGCTATTACTAAGGAAATTAAAGTATTTGAAGAAAAGCAAAAGAGCTAGGCTGACGCCAACTCCCAGAACAAGGAAAATGCGCCGTCGAGATTTTTGGGATGACCGCTCAATCAAAAGCGCAAACACCCAGGAAGAAAGCGTGGAAGCGGCAATCAGGACAACCAATTTGGCGTTCCAGCTCATATAGAAATAGTAGCTCGCCAAAAGTAAAAGTCCCCAACGCCATTTGTGGGGCAAGCAGTAATACAGCAATACTACAAGCGGCAAAAACACCATGTATTGCCAAGAATTGAAAAGCATTGGTTTCCCTCCTGAATATAAAATGCCTAGCAGCTTTCGCGAAGGCTACCAGTCTTTACTGGACATTTCACCGTTTACACAGTACAAATCGGCTTCTCTCACAGACACTGCAAGCATAACCGATAATATGTTTTTTAATTGTATCATATCAAGAGTTATTTTTGAAGTTTGGCCCCTTTTGAACGAATAATGTTCCCATCTTCAGATGGACAATCTTCATTTCCTTTCGAATCAGATACCGTTTAAAACATTCAAAAACGACAGTGATACAAAATCCTTTTGCCTTCCTCCGTGTGCTGCACAAGAGCAAAGCGTTTGCATCCGTTCAACGGCAAACTTCTCTCTTTTCATCTTCAAAAGGTTTTGATTAACAAAAAACAGCCGCCATACGTTGGTATAGCGGCTGCTTTTACGCGGATAGGCCATTATTTCACTAAGTTCTTCGGAGTTCCACCAAGCCATGCATCCAAATTGTCAAATACAATTTCAGCACGCAGGCTCATAGATTCGTTTGTCGCAAACGCGACGTGCGGCGTAACAAGACAATTTTGGGCATGCAGAAGCGGCTCAGATTCATCCAGAGGCGGCTCTTTGTCAAAGACATCGATTCCCGCACCCGCAATGATGCCGCGATTCAGTGCATCGGCAAGATCGGCGCTTACAACCACCGGTCCGCGTGCCACATTGATCAGCAGCGCTGTCGGCTTCATCATAGCCAGTTTTTCCGCATTAATCATTCCGCGTGTAGAATCATTCAATGGGCAGTGCAAAACAACAACATCCGATTTTTTGAGCAACTCTTCCTGACTGACCTGATGAACAAATTCTGGCGCATCAGCATGGTGCGTGCGGCTCTGCGCAAGCACCGTACAACCAAACGCACGGAACAACTCTGCTGTACGCCTGCCAATGTTGCCCAAACCGATGATACCAATCGTTTTATTCTTCAGTTCCCAGCCCACAAGTCCGTCCTTTGTACCTCCTGTCCGACAGCGCATCTCCACCGCACCCAGACGACGTGCTAAGGACAGCGTCATACCAAGCACCAGTTCCGCCACGGCCTGGTTGGAATAACCAGAAGCATTGCTGACTGTCACGCCTTTGGCACGTGCTGCATCTAAGCCAACGTGATCAACGCCTGTAAAAGCAATATCGATAAATTTAAGCTTCTCACACGCCTCAATCACCTCACCGGGAAGCGGCATATTGGCGAGGATTAACGCGTCTGCATCCTTGGATTCTTTAATCAATGTCGGGATGTCCGTCGTCCGGGGATAGCTGACAAACGTATGCCCTTGTGCCTCGAAAGGGGCCTTACGTGCAGAAAGTTCTTCCTCAGAAATTCCAAGAGATTCCAAAAGGACGACTTTACTCATATTAATGATGCTCCTTTTAAATGTATTTGACCTTTACAGTTTCAATGTAGAAGTATCGGCGTGGATACCGTTTGCCAGATCCTCGTCCACCTTCATGATATTCTTATCGAGACGGCGGTACATTTGAGTAAGTACCAAAGCTAGTACGACAAACAGGAGCGGAACAATGGAAACCATAGCAGTAAGGCCGCCCTGTGTAAACGTGGACTGAACCTCAAGTTCAGAATTGAATCCGATAAGCGTCAGTCCGAAACCAGCGAGGCTGGCTGCCACGCCCTGACCAATTTTGGTGGCGAAACTGGGCATAGCGTCCATCATAGACTCCAACTTATAACCGGTTTTCCATTCACCATAAGCCATACACTGAATAACAAAGAAACTGCTGAATGTGGTAAACAGACCAAGACCGGCGGTTCCAAGCACCTGACCGACAATGACGACCGGCAATACGCGAGAGAACACTCCCACCAGTGCAAAACCTGTCAAAGAACAGAACAAGCCAATACGAATAAACCCGATTGCGCCAATGCGCTTAATCGCAGCAGGCATAAAAAGAACAAGGAAAGTGGGCAAAACACCAATGAGAGAGATATAGGACATGAAGCCTACGTCGCCAACCACATATTTGAAGAAGTGGGTGTTGACAGCCGAAACGATGTTCTGGCCGAAGTGGCAAACCAGAACCATGCCAGCAACCATCCACATATAACGGTTGCGGAACAAAGCGCTCACGCTGGTTTTAAAATCGAGCTTCGGCTCTTCAGATTTTTTCTCCACCGGTTTGTTTCCGTTCAGCACGTTCTCTGGAAGCTCTTTGATTGTCAGCATACGGACAAGGCCAAGGATCATCATGGGGACAGCATAAACCAGTGTGATTTTCGTCCAACCGCCGGGCTGATCGCCCCACATCACAATGAGTTGAGGCAACGCTGCATGGCCGAGACCACTCAAAAGCATTTGCAATACCCCTTTGCGGCTGAGCACCTTACTGATGCGTTGGCCACCACGCAGGGATCGGCGTAGATATGTAGAGTCCTGCGTATTTAGGAAAGTCATGAACACACACGACAACAGAACATACACTACGAAAATGTAAACATACTTTGCGGTGTCGGACATATCCGGTGCGGAAAAAAGTGCCACTACCAGCACCCAGATTGGTACGATGCATAACTCAAATGGACGGGCCTTGCCCCAACGCGTGTGCGTATGGTCAATAATGTAACTTGCAATCAAATCGGTAAAAGCGTCGAACACCTTCGCGCCCAACATTAGCATACCGATAATCACGGGGTTAAGCCCCAATGTGTCCGTAGTATAGAATGTGATTTGCATCAACACGATGTTGACCATCGCCATAGATAGGCTTCGGGTCATCCATCGCAGCGTGAACAGCGGGGGCAGTTTGGTGGCGTGGACGTCTGCAGGGTCCCACGCCGCTTGCGCCTGTAATTTTGTGTTTTCGCTCATTACTCTTGACTCCTCCTGATTATGATAGTTGACTTTGCCTTGCAGGTCAAATGGGATTTGCTCGCTGCAAAACGGTTTCGGAAAGCGATTCGCTTTGTGGTGCACCCGGGTCTACGCCACAAAAACGCGCTCGCAGATTCTGCAATTTCAACAGAATCAGAATCAAATTGTCCGTAAGGTCTATGGAAAATGTATCATGGATTGAGAAAAATGAATACGCACATTTTAGTTTTTTTAAACATAAATTTACTCAAATATAATTTATACACGAAAATATAAACATAAACACGAAATCAAGCATATCGCTTTAAAAATGCCTTCTGTACAATAACGACAAAAGTTACTCCTCATCTTTGCATCAGATTTTACACAGGAGGTTGTGCTTATGTCGAATTTGCGATTTCTAATGGAACCTGAGCGCCGTACACCGATAATTGATGCGGATGTATTTGTCGCTGGAGCGGGCACCGCCGGATGCATCGCCGCCATTGCCGCCGCTCGTATGGGAGCCAAAGTGATTCTTGTTGAAAAAACACCCGTGCCAGGCGGCACATATACAAATGGTGGAATTGGAACATATAGTTTTTTCTCCTGCAATGAGAATTCTTCAAAATCGAAACGGATTGTGGGCGGAATCCCCTATGAACTTGCCGAACGTATAACAAAAGAAAATGGCGCCACAGGATTCATGCTTTCACCGGAAGATCACTACCGCAGCGGGTACCGCTTTGTTGCCGACCACGAGGCATATAAGGGCGTTATCAGTGAATTGTTGCTGGAGGCAGGCGTAACAGTACTTCTTCAAACGATGTTCTGTGGTGTTTCTATTGATGGCGATTTCATCACGGCGGCATTCATCGAAAACAAAGACGGTCGCAGCGCGGTGGTCGCAAAGCAATACATCGACGCCTCAGGCGACGGCGACATCGCACGCTTTGCCGGGTTGGAACAAATTGAGACGTGGCAAGATTACGACAAAGTCAGTGGCGCTCCCACCGGCCTGGTATTCGGTATGGCCGGCATCGACTTTGACCGTTTTCTGGCCGAAAACGCCGACTCAGCATTTTCCATGCCCACAGAACCGACTGCTGACGGGCGCAAGACACGGCGCATTTCCTTCACGCATCAGCGCCACCCTGACAAGTACAGAGCGCTAAGCGATATGGATATTCGCTTTTTTACCAGCATCCAGTCCCTTCATGAAGGAGATGCCACGTATATTAATAACTCAAAAGGTGCAAAGATTGACGCAACGGACGCCGCATCATACAGCCGCGCCGAACTCGAGTCTCGTGTCAAAGCCTTGCGCATGGCACAGGCATTCAAGGCCTGTGTACCTGGTTTTGAGCAGTCGTATTTATCATGGGCAGCAACACAACTCGGCGTGCGTGCCAGCCGCATCACCGTGTGCGATAAAACAGTTACCCAGAATGAAATTTCAAACGCCGCACGGTTTGATGATGAGATTGGTCTGTACGGCTTTCATGACCTTGCACCCAAACACCCAGAGCTTTTTGTGCGTGAGCCGGGATACTATGGATTTCCGTACCGAATGCTTCTGCCAAAAGGATGTTCCAACCTGTACATGGCCGGACGCTGTGTCACTGAGGACATCACCGCACACATGTCCACACGAAACACCGTCGGTTGTATGGTAATGGGACAGGCCGCAGGTGTTACCGCAGCTTGCGCAAAATGTAATCCTGGAGGTATAAAAATATGAAAATTGTAGTGCTGGACGGTTATACAGAAAATCCGGGCGACCTCTCCTGGGCGCCTCTAGAGGCGCTGGGTGAGCTGATGGTGTATGACCGCACAGACGTTCTGAACGAAGCCTGCATTGCAGCGCGCATCGGAGATGCAGACGTGGCCGTTACCAACAAGGTCCCCATTTCAAAAGCAGTCATCGACGCGTGCCGAAATCTGAAATTCATTGCGGTTCTGGCAACGGGATACAACATTGTGGATTGTGCCGAGGCACGCCGCCATGGTATTTCTGTTTCAAATGTTCCAAGCTACGGCACAAATGCCGTAGCACAATTCGCCATCGGACTACTTTTGGAAATTTGCGGACACATCGGCTACCACAGCGACACCGTTCACGCTGGTCGCTGGAGCAAAAGTCCAGACTGGTGTTACTGGGATATGCCGTTAATTGAACTGACTGGCAAAACCATGGGAATCATCGGATACGGCCGCATCGGCCGACAGACGGGGCGCATTGCTGCGGCGCTCGGCATGGATGTAATCGCGTACGATTCTCAACCCGGCAACGGTCCGGAATTTGTTTCTCTCGATGAATTGTTTTCGCGTTCGGATGTCATTGCATTGCACTGTCCGCTCTTTCCTCAGACCAAGGGAATCATCAACCGTCAGAGCATTGCCAAAATGAAAACGGGTGTGATCATCTTGAACAACTCGCGGGGTCCACTTATTGTAGAGCAGGATCTGGCCGATGCTCTCAACAGCGGAAAAGTATATGCGGCGGGGCTTGATGTGGTCGATGAAGAACCTATTGCTGCGAACAATCCCTTGTTGTCCGCCAGAAACTGCATCATCACGCCACACATTTCTTGGGCGCCAGTAGAATGCCGCCGGCGCATTTTGGAGTGCACGGTAGAAAACATCCGCGCATTTGTACAGGGACACCCGCAAAATGTTGTCAACAACTGAGGAGGAACCGGAATGAGAAAGACAACACCGTTGAATGATAATTGGTATTTTCTAAAACAGGATTGCGATGCAGCGCAGGTACTCGCACATGGCGAATCTATCACTCTACCACACACATGGAATGCACAAGACGGTACGGATGGTGGGAACGATTATTACCGCGGAGTCTGCGGATATGCAAAAAGCTTCACTCCACCGCCCCTTGAAGACGGCGAAGAACTGTGGCTGGAGTTTGAAGGTGTGGCCATGAGCGCCCAGGTGTTTTTGAACGGGCGGCAGATTGCTGCACACGACGGCGGATACTCCACATTCCGCGCTCGGCTTGATGGTCTGACAGCCGGAGAAAATGTTCTTTATGTGCGCGTGGACAATTCTGCGAATGATAGAGTTTATCCTCAGAAGGCAGATTTCACCTTTTACGGCGGAATCTATCGCCCGGTGCGGCTTGTGTCAGTACCTCAAACGCATTTTGCACTTGATTATTTTGGTGGAAATGGTCTCAAGGTAACGCCCATATTGAATCAAGCGCGAACCTCCGCCCAGATTACAGTGGAAGCATGGATAACAGGTGATGCCTCAACAGTGTGCTTTGACCTTGCGGGGCAAACAACTGAGGTTCCCGTTAAAGATGGAAAGGCAGAAACCGCATTTTTCCTTGATCCGGTACATTTATGGAACGGAAAGGCAGATCCCTATCTTTACACAGTGATAGCGCGTTTGAACAGTGGCGATGAAGTTTGTGCACGCTTTGGTTGCCGCACCATCGACTTTGACGCCCAATGCGGGTTCCTTTTGAACGGCAAACCTTTGCGTCTGTGTGGTGCGGCGCGCCATCAGGACCGACAGGGACTAGGCAGCGCTCTCACCAATAAAGAACATGACGAAGACATGGCGATGCTACTTGAGATGGGCGCCAATACTGTGCGGCTGGCACATTATCAGCACGCACAGCATTTTTACGATTTGTGCGATGAAAACGGTCTTATTGTCTGGGCCGAAATCCCCTATATCACCCAACACATGGATCGTGGCCGCACCAATACACTTAGCCAAATGACGGAACTTGTGGTGCAAAACTACAACCATCCGTCCATCGTGTGTTGGGGCCTATCAAACGAAATTACCGCCTCAGGCGGTGTAACCCAAGACATGGTCGACAACCATCGTGAACTGAACGAGCTGTGCCACAAGCTGGATGCAACACGCCCAACGACCATGGCACACGCATTTATGCTGGACATGGACGATTCCTTTGTCACAGCGACCGACATCCGAAGCTACAACTTGTACTACGGCTGGTACCTGGGCGAACTCACCCAGAATGACGAGTGGTTCGATGAATTCCACGCGAAACATCCGGATACAGTGATTGGTCTGTCGGAATACGGTGCGGATGCCAATCCTGCCTACCAGAACGGCACGCCGGAAAAAGGAGACTGGTCAGAACCATATCAGTGCGTGTACCACGAACATCTTTTGAAAATGTGGGAAGAACGCCCGTACATCTGGGCCATGCACTGTTGGAACATGTTCGATTTTGCCGCCGACGGACGGGATGAGGGTGGAAAGCCCGGTCAGAATCAGAAAGGACTTGTGACTTTTGACCGCCAAACTAAAAAAGACGCTTTCTACCTCTATAAGGCATATTTGTCGGACGAGCCGTTTGTGCACCTCTGTGGACGGCGATATGTGGACCGCACAGAAGATGTGACGGAAATCAAGGTCTACTCAAACCAACCGCGTGTGACACTTATGATAGATGGTCACGTGTTTTCTACCATGGAAGGGTACCGCATTTTCCGATTCGAAGTGCCCATCATCGGGGAGCATAAAATCGAAGCGCACTGCGGCACAACCGGTCTGAGCGATTCTATCACCGTACGAAAAGCTGCACAACCGAACCCGGCCTACCGTGCGGATGGCGGCGAGGTCGTCAACTGGTTTGACCGAGCGGATGAAATCATTCGTGAAGGGTATTACTCCATTCTCGACACAATGGAGGATATCAAAAAGAGCCCGGCGGGCGCTGCGATGCTTCAGCGAATGATGGCACAGGTATCGGCCAGCTATGGTGATGTAGCCAAGAGTGTCACACTACCCGAGTCCGTGCAGCGCCAGATGGATAAAATGCCACTGGAAAAACTTCTGAAACAGGCGGGCAAAGCTGTCAAACCTGCGATGGTCAAGCAGTTAAACGCTGCACTTAACCAAATTCCTCGCAACTGAACCCAAACAGCCGAAGCATCTTCAAGCAAGGTGCTTCGGCTGTTTGTCTGGTCTCCCACTAAACGGATGTGTTTCATAGTTTGCAGCAAAGTTTTCCTGCTACGCATCCGCCGTCACACAGAATATCACACCCAGTCAGATATCCCATCTCGGGATCACTCACAGCGGCGAAAAGTGTCGCAATTTCCTCCGGTTTTCCCGAGCGTTTCAGGGCATTGAAGCGCAGGTAGCTCTGTGCTTGCTTTTGTTCCAGTGCCCCCATGGGAGTATCAAAATTTCCGGGTGTAATCGACAGCACACGCACGCCATGTGTGCCAAAGCGTGCAGCCTCACAGCGAACATACCAAATCACAAAATATTTGCTGATAGCGTATGCAGCTCCTGGCCGACTCTTCTTTGGAAGCATTCTGATACGGCTCAGCAGCTTGTCCAGAAAGGCGCTTCGGTCCGTCTTTGCCAGTGCGAAGGCTTTTTGTGGCATGATAAACTTTGGCGCTAGATAAGCAGACATAGAAGAGGTATCCACTATGCAACCTCCCTTGTCTAACACGGGATAAAACGCATCATGCATATGAATTGTCCCCAATGCATTTCCACGCAAAATCGCCTCTTCATCTCCCATGTGTGGGCTCATTCCAGCGATGTGCAGCACTGCTGTAACCGTACCATTGCTTTGTGCCAATGCCGCTAAATTTTTTACGCTTTCCCAATCACCTACATCACAGCGACATGCTTGCGCGCTAATTCCTTCTGCGCGTAACTGCGCAATTGCGGAATTCAACTTTGCAGGCGTGCGTGCTGCTAAAACTAGCGAATACCCCTTTTGTCCCATCTGTTTGGCTGTCGCCAATCCTATTCCGCTGCTGCCGCCAGTAATCACACAAACATTTTTTTTGTTCATACACGCACTGCTCCAATCTTTCCAGTGGCCTTCAACCACGCGATTTCGTCGTGCATTGTCTCGCGATAACTGCGTGTATGGTACCCCAGCTCCCGTTGGGCTTTGGACGAATCAAAGTCGTTGTTTCGTGCAAGATTGTAGATAGAAAACGTGGTGAGCAGTGGTTTTTTTCCATTCCTTTTTGCGCGTTTTTCCACAAGACCAGCCATCGCCCCCGCGATGCTGCACGGAAGAAACAGACTGGGCGCCTTGCACCCGGCTTCCTCTGCGACCAGTTTTGCGAAATCCTTAAATCGTACTTCTTTATTGCCCAAAATATAGCACTCACCCACCCGGCCTTTGTCCATCGCCGCAATACAGCCTGCGGCAAGATCGCGTACATCACACAGATTAAACGTACCGTCAATGCCCACTGGCATCTCACCATTGATGATTTTAATCATCGTACCAGTGGTCTCGCCGACAGCATAATCCTCTGGTCCCATGATGCCTGAGGGATGAACCACGCAGGCATTCAGACGCCGTCGTTCCACTGCGTCCAACACAGCCTGTGTTGCCAGCGCCTTGCTCTGGCTGTAACAACCGCGCACAAGGTCTGGTGTTTTCTCCGGTGTAAAGTGGCTTATCTCTGTAATCTTTCGGCCTTTTGGCAGTTCGGGAATTGCGCCTGTGGAACTGACGTAGACGAGTTTTTCAAAGCCGGGCGAAGCAAGGCAGCAGTCGATTATGTTTTCAGTGCCACCGACGTTCACATCCATAACCTTCTGATTGTAATCGGGGTTGACGGTGACGACGGACGCACAGTGGATGACACGGATGCGCACTCCCGGTTTAACGTCAAAAAAGCGGCGTAGAGACGCTTGATCAGTCAGATCACCCTCACAGATTTCCGCCTCGCCCGGAACGTATTTTTCCGCCTGGTCTCCGGGTAGAACAAAGGCTCGTACACGTTCGCCGCGCGCGACGAGCTGGCGGCAGACGGTACCGCCCAAAAAACCGGCTGCACCGGTTATGAGATAAATCGTTTGTCGGGCTTTTATTGTATCAGTAATCATAGATAAATTCTCCTTTTTGCTTACCACACAGAGCGATTTTTCTTAAAGATTGAGACCGCTTGCAATTAACTGAAGATGAACCACCATCGGTTCTTCGCCATGTTTCGGTTGTGCGAATGTATTGAATTCCGAAACCTTCAATGTAACATGATCGCCCTTTTTCAACCTTCCCATATCAGCTTTGGCAATCATATACATCTTATAATTGAATGCAATGGTATCGCCGTCAACAACACACGTTTGAATGGGCCCCATATCCATTTCAAAGGCATCTCGCTGCTGCTTCATTGCGGCACGATAGTCTCGATAAACTTGCGGTTCAGCGCCAATTGCGTCGATGACACACGATTCTGCATACAGGCTGTCAGCACAAGCGAGCCATCCCTCATAGTCAGGCTTCCAGCCAGCCCACCAGCGGTATACCCGTTCTTTAATGATGTTTTCAAAGTTGCTATGTGCGGCGGGATTTTCTCTGATTTCTTTCAACACTGTTTCATACCCCTGCTGTCTCAGTAAAGCATATGTATTTTTGTTCATGGTGTTCCTCCCAAAAGATTTTCGTAATTTATGAGAATGTTTTCTCATCCAACGACTGCCATTTTACGCGAGGAACGTCAAGGAGAAGTCAACAAACCCGTTGATTTTCTGTTGATTTTTCTGTGATATGGTACCCAAATATAAAAGGAGGGAATTGGATGTTCCGGATTCTGGTTGCCGAAGATGATGCCGCAACGAGCCGTCTGTTCTGCGCCATTCTGCGCCGCGCCGGGTATGACCCTGTGTGTGCGGCAGACGGAGCGGATGCTCTGGAAAAGCTGGACCACTTACAGATTGATCTGCTCATTTGCGACGTGATGATGCCACACATGGACGGTTTTGCATTGACAAAGGTAATTCGCGACAGTGGCAGTATGTTGCCTATTTTGATGGTAACGGCAAAATCTCTTCCAGAGGATAAGTACCAAGGTTTTCTTGTAGGCACCGACGATTACATTACAAAGCCTGTAGACCGGGAAGAAATGCTTTTGCGTATCAAAGCCCTTTTGCGGCGTGCCCGCATTGCATACGAACACAAAATTACGCTTGGGGATGTAACGCTCGACTACGATACATATACTGTGCGACGGGGATATGAAGTGCAGACGCTTCCGCCGAAGGAATTTTTATTGCTTTATAAACTGCTTGCGTATCCAGAGCGCACCTTCACGCGTGCACAGCTCCTTGACGAACTTTGGGGAATGGATTCCGACAGCGATGGTCATACCGTCAACGTACACATCAACCGACTTCGAAGTCGGTTTTTCGACTGGCCGGAGTTTGAAATTCAGACGGTACGCGGACTTGGTTACCGCGCAGTGAGAAAGGATATCTGCGATGCGAAATAAACTCAGACAGAGTCTATTCACCTTTAATCTCACGGTTCTTTTGGTGTTCAACCTGTTTTTTATTCTCCTTGCGGTGCTGGTTGTGACAGCGCTGATGGGATGGCTTGCCTCTCAGTTCGGGTGGATTGACCTGACGACGATGCTACGCCCGGAAGCCGTAATGATTGTAGTGTATACTGCGTCCATTCTGATTGCTATCAGTATGGTAGTGATGATTCAGAAAGTAATTTTGACACCGGTACGTCAAATGGTCACTGCCATGCAACGACTGGAAACTGGGGACTTCACGGTGCGTATGACGTGCAAAGGCTGGATGCGCCCACTTGAACTGCGCGAATTTGTTCGGTCATTCAACACGGCGGCTGAAGAACTAGGAAACACAGAAATGTTGCGTCGAGATTTTATCAACAACTTTTCCCATGAGTTCAAAACTCCCATCACATCGCTGGGCGGATTTGCCGACCTCCTTTTGACCGATGCAGACATGTCCAATGAAGAACGACGCGAATACCTTGGTATTATCAGCGCGGAAAGTCACCGGCTTGCAGAACTGGCTGACCATGTGCTCGCGCTCTCACGCGTGGAAGCACAGACAATTCTAAGGGACACCGCCCCCTTCTCGTTATCGGAACAGCTCCGGCAGAGCGCCATGCTGGTTCAACAGAAGTGGACTCTCAAAAAGGAGATTCTCCTCGAGGTTCAAATTTTCGAAACCGAATGCGTTTATACAGGCAATGCTGCGCTTTTGAAAGAAGTATGGCTAAATGTGCTTGACAACGCCTTCAAATTTTCCCCCAATAAAGGCACCGTGGTACTGGTGCTGTGCCAAAACGAAACCGCCGTAACCGTGACTGTGACAGATCAGGGCCCCGGTATGGACGAGGCAACACAAGCAAGAATATTTGATTGTTTTTACCAAGGCGACACAAGTCATCGGACTGAGGGCAATGGACTAGGCCTTGCCATGGTGAAAAAAATCATCGATCTGCATCAGGGAACGGTCACGGTGTACAGTCGCCCTGGCAATGGAAGTTCGTTCGAAATCTCTCTTCCGTTTACCGTCACCTGATCTGCTCTTTACACAAAACGCAAAAAGGCCCGACAGAGTATCTGTCGGGTCTTTTTGCATATTGTGCGGTCTCACATCCATTCGGACGGATCACTCCAGCCTCGTTTGCCCAGATATTTTTCCAAATCAATCTTGGAAGCCTGTTCTTTGGTCAGGCAAGCATTTAGAAGTTTGGCCCAGCCACCAGCTCCCTCCGGAGCAGTAACCGCGTCCGTGGGACGCAACAGATTGAGCAGCGGTTCACCTGCTTCTAAACGTCGGGCGTTTTCCCGAATGATTTCAATGCTTCGTCCTGCTCGGTGTGGAACCTGCGGAGTGCAATGAGGCGTGATGTACACGGTTGGATAATGCCACAAAGGGTGATTAGACGGCAACGGTTCTTCCTCTAAAACATCGAGTCCCGCGCCCCCCAAGTGTCCCTCGTCCAGAGCACGCATTAGGTCCTCGGTACACACAATGCCACCGCGTGCCATGTTTACAAGGAATGCTCCCGGCTTCATTGCTTTCATGGTGTCATAATTAATCATATGATATGTCTCATTCGTGAGAGCCAACGTCAGAATTACGAAATCCGACTGCTCCAGCAAAGGACGGATTGTATCGCCGTTCGCCTCAGACAGTGCAACGTCTACAAGACTTTTGTCGGAAATGGGATATCGGTCGTATCCGATTACTTTCATACCGAACGCCTTCAATCGCGCCGCCGTCATACGGCCATTATTACCCATTCCAATGATGCCCGCCGTACGGCTATACAACCCGCGCCACTGGTTTGAACCATCAACGCCCCAATGTCCGGTTTCCTGTGCCGCCAGCAACTCTTTGGTGTGATAGCAGTGTTGCAGCATAAAATAAATGCAGTGTTCTGCCAAAACAGGTGCACTGCGCCCGGCCGCTCCCGTCACGGGAATACCTCGAGCAAACACCTCGGGCCGCGCAGAACCATTGAGCCCCGCATGGTCACAATGAATCCATTTCAAGGTATTTTCACCCAATAAACAGGTGGGAACATCTCCCAAAATCAATGCTGCATCAGCATCCTTGACTTCCTGTTCCAGTTTTTGCGTATCATAAAAATCAACATATCGAAAATCTGCATCGGGAAACACTTGGCGCAGCGTATGCATATCGTCTTTGTTGTACCAAAGCGTTGTGACGACCTTTTTTAGTTTTGGCATAAAAATCCCTCTTCGTCTTATGTTTTATTTGGAGTAATCAGTGCAACGGCAATATCATTGACATTTGTACCCGTCGGTCCAGTGACGATTAAACCACCAGCCGCCTTAAGTGTTGGGTATGCGTTGTTTGCGCTTAGCACTTGGTGTACCGTCAGACCGCATCGTGTGAGCACCGCACAGGTGTCGCCGTCTGCGTATCCTCCTGCCGCGTCCGTGGGACCGTCTGTTCCGTCCGATCCCACACTGAACACTGCCGCGTTTTTCATTCCCGCAAGTCCGGGAGCCGCCGCAAGCGCCAGTTCCTGATTTCGTCCACCTTTTCCCTTTCCTGTCAGATGCACTACTGTCTCACCGCCTGCCAAAAATGCCAATGGTTCGGTTGTATCCGCGTGGCTTTTTGCGACGGAGGCAAGAAAGCTTCCCGCTTCTCGTGCCTCACAACAAAGGCGATCGGTAAGTACTACAGATTTGTATCCTAGGCGTCTGCAAGAAGCAGCGGCTGCTGCACACAGTTCACTTACACTTCCTGTAATCTGTGTTTCCACATTGTCAAGTTGTTTCGGCGTCTCGGTACGTAGACATTCCATCGCTCTTTCACTGAGCTGCAACCCGTATTTTTTGACAACTTCCAATGCCTGCTCGCAAGTGGTCGTATCCGGGCATGCGGGACCTGACGCAATCATATCCAATGGGTCTCCTAAAATGTCTGACAGAACCACCGAGAACACCTTGGCCGGGGCACACGCCTGAGCAAACCGACCACCTTTCACCGCCGAAAGCCGTTTGCGCACCGTATTCATCTCCACAATATCTGCTCCGCAGGCCAGCAATTGCTGTGTAATATCTGCAAGTTCTTTTCCCGGCACGAGCGGCTGTTCAAACAGCGCACTTCCACCGCCTGATAGAAGGAACAGCACTGTGTCGCCCTCTTTCGCACTTTGCACTAAGTCCAATGCCGCTCGTGTCGCTAAAAACGAATGTTCATCCGGAACGGGATGCCCCGCTTCGTAACATACACACCCCGGAATATCTCCCATCACGTGACCGTACTTTGTCACAACTACACCGCCTGAAAGTGTTCCCAGACAATCTGACGCTGTCTGAGCCATCTGCCACGCTGCCTTGCCCGCCGCTACAAGGTACACATTCCCCGTCAGCGGATGCTGTGCCAAAGCACGGCGCACTGCCTCATCAGGCAACACCGCCGCCACAGCTTCCTTCACGATTGCATCCGCATGGCGGCGCAAGGTACTATTCATGACATCTCTTCCTTTCCGTCTTCCGCTCAGCGGCCAATTTCGATTCCAGTCATCTTCTCATAATATTTTGCAATCGCACTGTGATCGCACTGCCCGCAACCGTTGTTGTGCAGCCACTGCAGCACTTCCTGCACCTCTGCGGTCATCGGCAACAAAGCGCCTACCGTATGCGCGCAATCCAGTGCGTTATTCAAATCCTTAATGTGCAAATCGATTTTGAAGCCCGGCTTGTCGTTTCCTTCAATCATCATCGGCGCCTTTGCATTCATTACCGTTGAACCGGCAAGGCCGCCTTTGATCGCCTCAAATACCAGTTGCGGGTCCACACCGGCTTTCTGAGCCAGAGTCAGTGCTTCGGCCAGCGCCTGAATGTTGCACGCTACAATAATCTGATTGGCCAACTTTGTTGTATTGCCTGCGCCCACATCGCCGCAGCGCACTACCGACGCGCCCATCGCACTCAACAAATCTTTGCACTTGTCAAATACTTCCTGTTTGCCGCCGACCATAAAGCTCAACGTGCCATCAATGGCCTTGGGTTCGCCACCCGACACCGGCGCATCCAGCATCTCCACGCCTTTTTTCTCCAGCACCTGTGCAATTTCTTTAGATGCCACTGGATTAATAGAGGACATATCGATGAACAAACTGCCTGGTTTCATGTGATCGGCCACGCCGCCTTCTGTCAGCATAACCTCTTTCACCTGGGGTGAATTTGGAAGCATAGTCAGTACTACATCGCACGTCTCACCGATTTCTGCCTGCGTCGCCGCTTTCGCTCCTGCAGCCACCACTTCATCCACGTTCGCCTGATTGCGGTCGTTTACCATCAGCTCATAGCCTGCTTTCAGAAGATTCTTTGCCATGGGTTTCCCCATGATTCCAAGTCCAATCAATCCGATTTTCATACGTTCAAATTCCTTTCCCATTTGATAAATTGATTACAATGGCCTCGTACTCATTTAGTACGTCCAATGTCAGTTTCAAAGCATCGCCGCATTCTTCGGTCCGAACTGTGCCGCCGCACAGCGTCGATGCATTTCCGCGTATCCCCGGTAGCATGATGCACACATCTCGCAGAGGGACAGGCTCGAAAAAGCTATTGGCAAAGCACCCTGTCGTGTTGACAAACTGCACCACCAACACACCGTCTTTCTTACTGAGTGTGAGTTCTGCCATTGGCGTGAGATCCGGCGCCAGTTCTGGCATCCCACACACACGGAACAATACGTCTTGCAAAAAGCGCAGAGGATTGGCATAACCTTCCCGCTGGTACAGCGCGCCGCCGCGCCATGGCAAGTATACGCCATGCCCTTTTCCAAACGAAGACACAATCAAACCTGGAATATCCTCGACAGGAGCGACTCGACAGCACTCTGGCGGGCCGAACGGATGTTCTGGAATTAGTTGCAGGTAAGTCGAAGCGCCCAACACCGGCTCAACGCACACAATCTCATCTCCAAAGTCGATGTACGGAGTTTCAGCGCACTGACGGAACTGAGAGCTGTCTTCCGGACGAATTTCCAGCATCGATGATTTCAGTCCTTTTCGGGTCTCCTTCACGTGCCGAACACCGAGACATGCGAGCTGTGCACTGCCTTTTCCGAGCGCTGTATTACCCGTTGCCAATACTGTACCACCGCTTTCGGCAAAGGTGTCGAATATTTTTGCCTGTATCTCGGTGAGCCTTTTCGCATCTGGCAAAATTACAAGCTTTTTTCCTGCCAGAAGCGTCAAGTCCTTCAACGACGTTAAAGGGATTTCGTCAAAAGGAATATGGCTTTCTGTCAGGATACGCACCCATCCTTTGGCCTCGTCATCCATACGCTGCCAGTCACCGGTCTGAACGAGCACCGTTTGCGCCGCACTCGTTAGGCCACTGAAAAGATTCTCGTGCTGCTTGTGAAACTGAAATACGCGGCGCGTTGGCTCAAAACCCGATGTATCTCGGTGGCTATCCAGACGTCCCACAATATACATACTCAGGCAGCCAGAATTTGCAAGATTCTGCCACTGCCTCAGCGCCATCAGCGCAGGCGACACCGAGAGAAATCGATGTCTGAACCCAATATAGTCGACACTTGCGTTGTCGCTCGGTCTATCGCGGAACGGGCCGGCCGCACTGCGGGAATTAGAAGACGCTTTATACACCCAGTTTGGAACATTGTATTCTGCCGCGGCCTCGCTGCGCAAAAAGTCCACACCATTTACAGCAAGTTCTGGATTTATCTGCTTTACAAAGGCGGTCAATTTTTCTTTATACTG
Source organism: uncultured Ruthenibacterium sp. (assembly GCF_963558415.1). Classification (NCBI taxonomy): domain Bacteria; kingdom Bacillati; phylum Bacillota; class Clostridia; order Eubacteriales; family Oscillospiraceae; genus Ruthenibacterium; species uncultured Ruthenibacterium sp. Next base: position 37,724 of record NZ_CAUWGY010000001.1, read on the forward strand.
TGCATTCCATCTCATCTGGAAAGTTGTATATTCCCGCAATGACGGATCGCGCGGATCCGCAGTGTTTGGTACATCCTTTCCGGTTTCCGCTTTGTATCTTGCACGGCATGTTTGGCATTGGCACACTCCGTAAAACCGTCCGTTGTAATCCGTTAAAAATGCCCCGCTCATATTGCAAAACAATCCATCGAATGGATGAGTTTCAAGCAATTCTTTCAGAATTTCAAAAACTTGTTTTTGACGATATTCACTATTCGGACACACACTCACATAACCGTTATAGTCTAGCATGTTACCGTCCGCAAGACGGGCAGCCCAGTCTGGATGGCGCTCAAATACGTCGCGTCGAATGCGAGAAAAATCGGTGCGTGCGATAACACGGATACCCTCGGCATGGCATGCGTCCACAATATGGCGCAGAAGGTCGTTTTTCACCCCTTCGCTGCGGGGATGGAACTCAAAGCTCGTATCGTAACTCGCAGCGATACCGGCAGCGTTTACATTCACCACCGTCGCGCCAAAATCTTTCAGGCTTTTCGCATAGGTCTCCGCATCCAGTCCTGCCATTTCGTGCTCGGGCAGATTTGTCTGTATCATACGCCACGGCGTTGTTTCCCACCAATGAGGCATAAGGAACTCCTCCTTTAAATGTGTTTTTGAATATTCTGCTCCGTTCCGTCCCCGTTTGAAAAAACAAAAAAGCGTGCTATAATCGTTGCGTAAAATTAACTTTTGGGAGGTACACACGATGGAACGGCGGGAGCGCATAGAAGTGTTTTTAGACTTGTTATCCTGCACGCAACCTCTGTATTTTTGGGAATATGACTCTGACGGAAGTCTTTTGCGCAGCACCTGTCCCGCCGAAAAAATGCTGGATACGATTTTTCGGCACACAGGTTGCCACGAATTTCTAATGGACACACAGGAATCTGCGCCGATACTTTTGGCAGGCGGTGCACGACTGATGTGGATCGCGGCCTGCGAATACAACGAAAAGTTGCCGGTTCGGTATTATGTACTTGGCCCTTTTTTCGTCAGTGAGACTTGCGCGGACGATATGGCCGAATTACTACGTGCTCGCGCTCCCGGAACATCAGAAGAATGGCGAAGCACTCTTAGCGCCGTACTGAAAGAACTGCCAGTATTGTCGCTTCCGTTTTACTCGCAGTATGCAGTGATGCTACACTATCTGGTAACAGGAGAAAAAGTTTCTTGCAGCGCGATTCGGTATCTGCCAGAAGAGCAGGATGCGGCGAGCAATTTTTCCAATCTAAAAGTGCAAACGCCACCCAAGGACAGATTGGAGACATACCGCGCTGAACGTGCACTGCTGAATGCTGTACGGGAAGGCGATCTCGATGGCGCAACCGCGATGTTGCAGGCTTCTGGAATTGCCCGTGTGCGGCAGTATACCGACAGCCCTCTGCGCAATGCTCAAATCGCCTGTACAACATTTGCCGCCATCTGTACACGCGCGGCCATTGAAGGCGGACTGTCCACAACGCTCAGTTACTCGATTGGCGACGCATACATCAAAAGCTTTTTCTTGGCCAAATCACTTTCGGAAGTTGTTGACATCAAAGACAAGATGTTCCTTGACTTCATTCATCGCGTCCATACCTGTCGCACCAATCCGAAGTATTCCAAAATGGTACAGGGCAGTTGCGATTACATTGAGCTTCATCTGGCAGAGCCGCTGAACATTGAGACGTTGGCTTCCCGATTGGGATATGCCAAGTATTATCTTTCGACCTGTTTTAAGAAAGAGACGGGCTGTTCTGTCAATGACTATATCAAATTTGCCCGTGTGGAACGGGCAAAGATCCTTTTGTCCACAACGAATACATCCATTGATAAAATCGCTGAACAGACGGGCTTTAGTTCCCGCAACTTTTTTGCCGCAACTTTCAAGCGCTGCGTGGGGAAAACGCCGGCGGAATACCGCAGGGAGACGCTCAACGTTTAATTTTCTTTCCGCCGTTCCCCATGAAAAAGGTATCACATTTTTGCGATGAGAGATATTTTCAAATTCGTGATTATAACACTATTTTTATGTCGTTTTTTGAATAAGTTGAAAATGAATACATTATAATGAATTCAGAACTATTCTGAACCCCAACTCCCCTTGTACAATACCAGACAGAAACGTCCGGCATTGTACGAGGGGTTTTATTTTGCGCTCATAAGGAGGGGCGACATGAAGCAGAGCAATATTTCACGCGCCGCAAAGCAACAGGCGCTTTTTCAGGACATATCAGTTTGGAAAGCAATTGCAGCTCTTGCCGTACCCTCTGTCTTTTCTATGCTCGTCATGATTTTATACAACATGGCCGATATGTTTTTTGTGGGCCAGTTGGGAGATGCTGCGCAAGTTGCTGCTGTATCATTGGTCGGACCGGTATTTACACTATTGATGGCAGTGGGTAGCATGCTGGGCGGAGGCGGATGTGCTCTACTGGCTAAAACCCTTGGAGAAAACCGTGCTGAATCCGCCAAGCTTTACTCCAGTCTCGCCGCATGGGGCAGTGTGGTATTTGGAATTCTGTTTGGCACTGTCATGATCGTCGCCCGACATCCTCTCCTACAATTTCTCGGCGTGAACAACGAAATTGAGCCGTATGCGGCAACCTATCTCAGCGTTCTGGCCTTTGGGGCTCCCGTCATGATTTTTTCCACCGCTTTCGGAAGCATTGTCCGTGCGGAAGGAGCCGTCAAGGAAGGCTTTCTGGCACATCTGCTTTCTACAGTGACTAACATGACTCTGGACCCTGTATTCATTCTCACTTTTCGCATGGGTGTGGGTGGTGCGGCCATTGCAACGGTATTGGGCAATGTAGTCGGATGTGTCTATCTTGTTTTTTATATCCTTCGACGCAGCGCTAATTTTACATTATCTCCATTTCCATCTATCCGAAATCCCGCCGCACTGGGATCACTACTTGCCATCGGACTTCCCAATTTCATCAACAGTACATTGGTGGGATTTGCACATGCGTTGGCCAACCAACTCCTCATTCAATACGGCACCCTCGCCGTCGCAGGCATGGCATCAGCCAGCAAAACAACTATGCTTATTTCCATGACGCAAATGGGTATTACCGTCGGTGTGCAGCCACTTCTCGCATACAACTACGGAGCAAAAAATATTTTACGAATCCGCGAAGCAGTGAGTAAGCTCTCTTTATTGACGCTGGGTGTGGGACTGTTTCTAACAGGCATTTGTTTTATGGAAGGAAAACAGATTGTTGCCTTATTTTTGAAAGAACCGGATGCGCTGGTGCTGGGTCAACAGTTTGTGCGTCTTCTGGTACTGACGGGGCCCTTTCTGGGCCTGTACTATCTTGCATCCAGTTTTTTGCAGGCGTCGGGCAACGCCAAAACAGCGACCTTTGTTTCACTGCTCCGCCAGGGCATATTTCTGATTCCTCTTTTATACGGCATGAATGCGCTGTTCGGAATGTACGGAAACATTGCCGCGCACATCGCTGCGGATCTTCTTGCGGCATCTGTCGCTGCTTTTCTGGCACTTCGCCAGTACCGGATGCTGAAAAATAATACAAGTAAGGAGATGCATTGATGTACCGACCCGAACTGAAAGGACCCGGCCTATCGGGGCGCGTTGATTTCGGCAACCCTTCGCTCGTTCCCGTCGTACGGATGCTTTCCATCAACCTTCGGCGCGAAACGTCTGCGTGGTCCCCGCCTGTCGGTCTGTGGCTGACGCACGAACGCATCGGTGAAACGGAATGTTTTGTGCTCGCTCCAGATCCAGATGCACTTCTTCCCGGTGTGTTGTACTGTCACGGCGGTGGTTTTTTTCTGCCGCTTCAGTGTACTTCGCTGCGCATTGCGTCTGCTCTGGCTAAAGCACTCCCCGCACGTATATTCCTGCCCGATTATCGTCTTTTGCCGGAACATCTGGCACCGGCAGCCTTCCAGGACTGTCTGGCCGTGTGGCGCTCTATGAGTGAAGACGCCGCTCTTCGGCATCTCGATGGCCGTATGCTTTTGTATGGTGAGAGCGCAGGCGGAGCACTTGCCGCTGGGCTCGCCTTGTATGCACGCAACTATGGTTTGCCTCAAGCAGCGGGACAAGTGCTAATTTATCCTGCTCTTGATGACCGTGCGCAGCCGTATCCTTCCCGAGGCGGCATTGCGGATGCTGCATGGAACACATCCTCCAATGCCGCAATGTGGCGAAAATATCTGCACATAAGCGAACCGACCCCCTATCTTGTTCCGCTGCGCGCAAAGGTATTTTCAAATCTGCCGCCCGCGTACATCGAGCCGCAAGAGCTGGATATTCTACGTGACGAAGCCATCGTCTTCGCGGAAAACCTGCGGCGCGCAGGAGTTCCGGTACAGTGCAATGAAATTTCTGGCAGCTATCATAGTTTTGATGCCGACACGGACAATCCATTTGTACGCAGTGTGCTTGCACAGCGCGTCGCAGCAATGAAGTCCATGCTGGAAGACACAACGAAATGAAGGAGAGTTAAATGATGACAATCGAACAACAGGTGAATGAAGCAAACCGCCGTGTGCTGGACATTCTTCTGAACGGGCGCCCCGTGTGGACGGATGTGTGTACAGCACTGGATGTCATTCCCGGTATGACCAAAGAGACAATTCTTGTTGCAGGACCACCGCTGCCCGCAGATAAGATCACGCCTCCCATCCGAACTTCCATTTGCGGCGCGGCAATCCATGAGGGACTTGCGTCCAATGTGGACGAGGCATGGAACATGGTGTTGCAAGGAGACATCCGCATCGAACCCGCACAAAACCACGCGTGCGGCTGTGCGGCCTGCATGGTGGTGTCTGCCTCTATGCCGGTGCTTGTAGTACAGGATCCTATTTTCGGTGGGAAGGGGTATGCTCCGATCCACCCCGGCTCCAATCCCAAAGTATTGCGCTGGGGACTGTACGACGAAGAAGTGGAACGGGACCTGCAATGGATGCGCGACGATTTTGGACCTGCACTCGGGCAGGCGGTACGGCGGTCCGGTGGAATTGACCTTGTGACGGTTCTGGCTAAAACCGCGGGCATGGGAGACGAAAACCACAACCGCCAGCCTGCAGCGTCCATGTATCTGGCGCTGCAGGTCATTCCTCATTTCCTGGCCGTGCAGCATCCTCAAAAAAACAATATGATCCGCTTTTTGGCGGAAAATGACCGCTTCTTCCTGCACGTTATGATGGCGGGTGTAGAAGCGCTAGCGGTCAAAGCAAAAGAAGTTCCTCTATCCACCGTAATGGCAGGCATGGGCGGCAACGGTGTCACATTCGGCATTCAGCTTGCAGGCACTGGTAACCGCTGGTTCACTGCGCCTGCCCCTGTCATCCGCGGCATGCTTCTCAAGCCGTCTTACACGGAAAATGATTTGCTCGGCTATCTCGGCGACAGTTGCGTTACCGAGGTCTACGGCCTTGGGGGTATGTCGTCCATCGCCGGCCCGGCATATGCGCGCTTTACAGGCGTAACTTTCTCCGAAGCAAAGGACCGTACGGAAAAAGCGCGAGCTGTCTCCCTTGGCGAACATATGTTCGCGCCCATTCCATGGGACGATTTTCGCGGATTCCCTGTGGGCATTGACGCACGCAAAGTGGTGGGATACAACATTCTGCCTGTCAGCCACGGTGGTTCGGCATTAAAAACCGGTGGTCAGGGCGGCGCAGGCGCGGCGGAACTCCCGCTGGAATGCTTTCAGAAAGCACTCCGCGCCATCCGCGACGAAGCACTGCTCGCACAGAAAGAGGAGGAATGACGCAGATGCAGACCTATGTAAAAATTGAAAAAAACAGATACATCGACTCTTTGCAGACACTGCTTGGTTCATCCATTCTAAATGAACAGCCCGGCATCCAAGTGGGATACGTCGGTATGGCGACGCTGTCGTTCAAAGAGATTCTTGCAGAGATTGGGCTTTTGACGGATGAGATCCGCGCGTGCGGCGACGGCGACTACATTGTGGCGGCCAGCGCCGACAGTGAGGCAAATTTTTTGCGCGGCGTCCAGGCAGTGGACCAATCCATGGCGCCGGAACAAAGTACGGGCGCAGCCGTGCGGGAAAGTTTTACCTCTGTGCGCGCGGCCGCGAAAGCTCATCCGGAGGCAAATTTGTGTTCCATCGCAGTGCCGGGCGAATACGCATTGTCCGAGGTCAAAAAGGCCCTGAACGCGGGGCTGCACTGCGTTGTATTTTCCAACAATGTGCCGCTTTCCGACGAACGCGAAATGAAGGAACTGGCAAGAGAAAAAGGGCTTCTGTGCATGGGGCCAGATTGCGGCGTCGCCAATATCGACGGCGCAGCGCTCGTTTTAGCAAGTATCAACGCTCGCGGGCCATTCGGCATCTGCGGTGCATCAGGCACAGGCATTCAACATGTGGCCGCCATCCTGCATGAAGCAGGCACAGGCGTGAGCCAGACCATCGGCACCGGCGGCAACGATTTAAAAAACGCCGTCGGCGGCATCATGATGCTTATGGGCATCGACGCGCTTGAAGCTGATCCGGAAACGAAATACATTGCGCTTATTTCCCGCCGCCCCGGAGACGAAGTCCTTCCTAAGGTTCTCGAACGTATCTCGCGCTGCCAAAAGCCTGTTGTTGTGTTTTTTATGGGATGCAGGCGTACGGAAATCGAACGTGCAGGCGGCATTTACGCAGCCAATCTTGACGATTGTGCACGACAATGCCTTGCACTGATTGGAAAAACATATGAAACGGAAAGCGATGAAGTGCTTGCCGACCTCGCCGCACAACAGGTAAAGCTGCTTGCGAAAGAACAAAAATATGTGCGCGGTGCCTTCAGCGGCGGAACCTATATGGATGAAGCTATGCAAACGTTGCGCGCCAAAATTGGCCCTGTTCATTCCAATTGTCCGCTGCGGGAAGAGTGGCGTCTGGCGGACTCGGGTACGAGTGTGCAAAACACCTGCATCGACTATGGCGAAGAAGAATTCACCTTAGGCCGTCCTCACCCGGCTATCGACCCTGGCGTACGCGAACCTGCTATCCCGCGCGAAGCTGCCGATCCCAAGACAGCCGTCATCCTTTTGGATTATATTCTCACTCCTCCGGGACACATGGATCCCGTGGGATACTCGCTTGCAGACATTCGCGCAGCACAGCAGATGGCCACGGCACGCGGCGGACATCTGATATTCATCGCGGCAGTACTGGGTACGGACGCAGACCTGCAGAACAAGGCCGAGCAGTGCCAAAAGCTGCGGGACGCAGGCGTAATTGTTTGCAAAACCAATGAGCGCGCGGCTGCACTGGCCGCCGAAATCATCCGCCAGAAAAAGGAGAGAGACGAATATGGGGTGTGAAAAGATTTTAAATCTGTTTCGCTCGGAACTTGTAACCGTCAACGTAGGGCCGAAACTTTTTGCAGACGCTTTGGAAGCTCAGGGATTCCGCACTGTACAGGTGGACTGGAAGCCCATTGCGAACGGCGACCGCGAGATGCGCGAAATTCTGGATTTACTGGGAGGACTGGACTGATATGAATGTACTTGTGTGCAATGTAGGCAGTACTTCGCTGAAATTCAAGCTGTATGAAATGCCGGCCTGCGAAGTGATGGCACAGGGCGCGGTGGAGCGTGTCGGTTCCAAAAGCGACGCAATCTTTTCCTATCGCAATATGCGCACCGGGAAGGGCGAAGTCCTTGAAAAACAAAGCATTCCAGACTACCAGACCGGTATCGAACGATTTCTGTACGAACTGACACAGGGTCAAAATGCCGTGCTTACACGCGTAGAGGATATTGAGCGTGTAGGTTTCAAAGCAACACTTTCAAAAGGGCATTTCGGTGTTCACGAACTGGACGACGCCGTGTTGGATGGTATGCGCGACTGGATTGCAATGGCACCGCTGCACAATGCTGCATATCTAAAGGCCATTGAGGTAATGCGTAGTGTACTGCCACAAGCGCGCTTTGTAGGCGCATTTGAAACAGCCTTCCACCGGGACATTCCTCTTGAGCGAAAAATTTTCGGTGTACCATATGAATGGTATGAAAAGTACGGCGTGCAACGGCTTGGATACCACAGCGCCTCGCATGGATACATTGCGGATGTTCTCAACGCTGAAAAGCAGCAATATGCTGCTATCTCATGTCATCTAGGCGGCAGCTGCTCCGTGTGTGCCATCGAAAACGGAAAAAGTGTGGACACTAGTTTTGGAATGTCTCTTGAATCCGGTCTGATTCATGCAAACCGCACAGGCGACATTGACTGCGGCATGCTGACCTTCCTGCGTGGGCAGGGACTCAGCGAAGAGGAAATTCTTGAGGGATTTCAGAAAAAAGGTGGCCTTCTGGGTATTTCAGGCGTCAGCAACGATCTGCGTTACATACTCGAAGCAGCCGATGCGGGCAACGCGCGTGCAAAGCTTGCCATCGATGTGTTCGTCACCGGTATTGTCCATTACATTGGCGCGTTTTATCTCGATCTCGGCCGTCTGGATGATCTTGTGTTCACAGCCGGAATCGGCGAACACTCCGCACAGATCCGAAGGATGGTCTGCGAAAAGCTCACACCGCTCGGAGTAAAACTGGACGAGCACAAGAATGAAACCTGCCGTGGTGAGGGGATTGTTTCTGCATCTGATTCCGCCGTGTGCGTGCGTGTCATACCCACAAACGAGGAACTTGGAATCGCTCGTCGAACGTATGAAATTGTTTAAGAGACAAGAATTCTTTCTAACCACCATAATCTTTATATAAAAACAGCTCTGCACAGAAGGCCTCTACATCTTCTTCATTTTCAGGCTAAAAAGCCAAAAACAGCGATGAATCAAAGGATTTATCGCTGTTTTTTGTTGAAAACATCTTTTCATTTATGGCACAGTGCCTTGTGAAACCTTCGTCACGGGACGTTATATCAAACACGGCGTCTGCAAGGGACAAACCGTACACCCTTTCATGCGGATCACTTTTTCTTCGCTCAGAATTTTCCGAAACTCCTTCAATGATTAAAACGGTCTGATGCGGCATATTCTTTTCGTTTTCCCAGAGAAATACCATTAGAAGTCTCCCATTTTTCGCCTGTAAAGCAAGGATACAAAGTAGCAATTGTCCCTTTTTAGTGACGGATATTTTTTGTTCAAGCATTTCTCCCTAAAAAACAAGAACACTATGATTTCATTGATGGGCACTGTGTCTGTTTTTGGGGCTTCATCCCCCAGAATATCGCATTCATTAGAATCACAATCAAGCAAACCACAGCCATTGCCACCCAAAAGCCCATATTAATTCCCAGAAAAGAATTTGTTCCAAATAATTTGAGCCAAAGCGCGTTCCAATTCATTAAAAACACCTCCCATTTTAAAGCAGTTCCCCATAATGCCGTACATAGGCCTTTTTCAAACTGGTTGCCAATGCCATATAAAGCAAGATGCAGGGGACCAGATAAGCAAAGTAAGTGACTGGCAACGAAACAAAACCCAGAGCCGCACCCAGAGGTGTAAATGGAATGGTCGTCAGCACAACAATACCGGTCAGGGTAAGCAGTGTGAGAGGCGCTGACGCACGGCTTTGAATAAAGGGCAGCTTGGGCGTGCGGATCATATGGATTACCAGAGTCTGACTCCACATGGACTCTACAAACCAGCCCGCCTGAAACAAGCCGATGTACTTTGCCTGTATGATTGCCAATTCTGCCCCATGAAAATGGGCGGGCAGATCATTAAACAGCACTCCGTTGGACACCACCAAGGGGCAAAAAACAAAATACATAAACAAATAGGTAGTAAAATCAAAAATCGAACTGGTGGGGCCGAGCCAAATCATGAAATTCCCCACACTGGAGGCGTCCCATTTACGAGGCTTTGCGATAAACTCCTCATCTACGTTATCCCAGGGAATCGCAGTGCAAGAGAGATCGTAAATCAGATTGAGGAAAATTAGTTGCACACTCATCATGGGCAAAAACGGCAGCAACGCCGCTGCAGCCAGCACCGAAAACATATTTCCAAAATTTGAAGAAGCGGTCATTTTGATGTATTTGATCATATTGGCATACGTCTTGCGGCCTTCGATGATGCCCTGTTCCAAAACCATCAAATCTTTTTCCAGCAGGATAATGTCCGCGGATTCCTTGGCAACATCCACTGCCGTGTCCACGGAAATACCAATGTCTGCTGCTTTCATGGCGGCGGCATCGTTGATGCCGTCCCCCAGGAATCCGACTGTATGGCCATTTTCCCGAAGAATGGAAACTACGCGTGCCTTCTGGTCCGGGGTCAGCTTGGCGAAAACATCTGTGGACTTTGCGGCTTTGGCCAATTCGCTGTCGTTCATGCATTCAATGTCAGAGCCCAGCAACATATTCCGGACCTTTAGTCCTACCTGCTTGCAGATGGTGCGGGTCACCTTGTCATTGTCACCGGTCAGAATTTTTGTGGTCACTCCATGATCCTTCAGCGCTTTGAGCGCGTCAGCGGTGGATTCTTTGGGAGGGTCCAAAAAGGCCAGGTATCCGATGAGCACCATATCCCGTTCATCCTGTGTGCCGAAGGCGCCCACCGGAGAGGGATTGCTTTTTTGTGCAATGGCAAGTACCCGGAATCCTTTGTCATTGAGTGCATCCACCGTTTGCAGAATGTTTTGGCGCACTTCATCCGTCAGAGGCTGAACGCTGCCATCCCGCTCTGCAAACGCGCAAATAGAAAGCATTTCCTCCACAGCTCCCTTGGTCACCATTTGCGTCTTGCCCTTTTGATCCTGTACAACGGTGGTCAGTCTCCGGCGGGTAAAGTCAAAGGGAATTTCATCCACCTTAATGTAATGCTCCGATAAATCCACCAGCCGCGGATCCTCCGCCTCTGCCTCCTCGGTTTTGCGGATGATGGCCAAGTCCATCAGGTTCTTGTACCCGGTCTGAAAATAGCTATTGAGATAGGCATGCCGCAGGACTCGGGTATCGTCTTCCCCATTGACATTCAAGTGATATTCCAGAACCACCTGATCCTGCGTCAGGGTTCCGGTTTTGTCCGTGCACAGGATGTCAATGGCTCCAAAATTCTGAATTGAGTTTAGATTTTTAACGATGGTTTGTTTTTTGCTCATGGATACCGCACCTTTGGCCAAGCAGGTGGTCACAATCATGGGAAGCATTTCTGGTGTCAGGCCCACTGCGATGGAGATGCCGAATAAAAATGCATTCAGCCAGTCTCCTTTGGTGATCCCATTGATGAAAAATACAAGTGGAACCATCACCAGCATAAAGCGAATCAAGACCCATGAGATGGCGTTCACCCCTTTGGTAAAGCTGGTTTCCACAGCTTCGCCCGCGACAGCACAGGCCATGGAACCGAAGAGGGTATGATCACCCACACACACCGTGGCGGCTGTCGCGCTGCCAGAAACCACATTGCTGCCCATAAAGGCAAGATTTGCGTACTCAGTCACGCTGTCTTTCGGTTCACTCATACGCGCGGTTTTCTCCACTGGCTCACTCTCTCCGGTCAGGCTGGCCTGGCTGACAAAAAAGTCCTTTGCGTCCAGGATGCGCACATCCGCCGGAATCATATCCCCGGCCGAAAGATGCACCAAATCCCCCACCACCAGTTCGTCCATGGGAATCTCCGTCTGGTCGTTATTTTTCCGAATCACTGAACAGGTGGTTGTAATCATAGACAGCAACTTCTCCGCGGCATTGCCGCTTCTGGATTCCTGAACAAATCGAAGCGTACCAGAAATCATCACCATCGTCAAAATAATCAAAACTGTCAAGCAGTCAAAATCCTCAGGCTGACTTCCGAACAGGGAAAAGTATGGAAAAACCATATCGGTCATGGTGGATACCAGTGCTAAAAGGAACAAAATCGCTGTAAATGGATTGACAAATGCATCCACCAGCCTTCTTGCCAGAGATTTTTTCTTCTCATGTGTTACCCGATTACTGCCATATTGGGCCCGACTGGCGGATACTGATTCCTCGTCAAGGCCACACAGCGTGGTGCCAAGTCCTTTCAGCACATCCTTGACCGGAACCGTTGCCGCATATTCAAGGCGGCGATTCTCTTCATCCCGTACGGCTGCACGGCTGGCAGTCCGACGGGTTGACATACGGAATTCTTTCTTGTTCATGACGTTTACCTCCTTGCATAAAATCAAGGCGATACAAGCCATGCGGACACGGTTCTCTCACTGTCCGCATGCTGCACCGGCCTTCGTGGACTGCCGTCAGAGTCCATGTCCTTCACCTCCTGTTTGTTTTCCACAATCCTTTGTCAGTATAAAAAAATCGCAAGAAAGATCACATGGTCAAAACCTTGCGATTTTCTTGCGATTTCGTAAGAATTACAGTCTGTCGTTGAACTTATATCCGATTCCCCAAATGGTCAGTATGTATTCGGGCGCGTCTGGGTTGGGTTCTATTTTTTTGCGCAGCTTTCGGATAAACGCCATAATGTTGCTGTCGTCCAGCAGATAGTCGTTCTCCCACACAGCCTGATAAATCTGTTCTTTGGTAAACACCTCTCCCCGGTTGCGTGCCAAAAAATACAAAATATCAAACTCCTTGGGCGTCAAGGAAATTTCCGAGCCGTCCCGGCTCACTCTGCGCAGCCTCAGATCAATGGAAAGTGCTCCACAGCAAATGGTATCACCCGAAGCTGCCAGCGGATGTTCCCCATTTAACTCCAGCATCAGAGACCCCACCGTGTCATCCATCAGATCCCGCAACCCTTCCCGCAATTCCTGTGCCGCCGGAGTGGGCGGCGCTGCGGTCTGCAACTGCTCTTGCAGCCACTTGGCCAAGGAGGAATCCAGAGAGATAAAAGCCACATGTTTTTTCATCACAGATTCCTCCTTTCTCACAGCAGTTCATGGTATCGGCGCACATACCAATGCTTGGCCAGACTGACCCACAACAGATACAGGCAGACAACCGCCGCCAGATAAACAAAATAAAACCAAGGCAGCACGGTCAAGCCGATCAGGCCACCAAACGGTGTAAAAGTCAAGCCGGTAAAAAGAAGTGTCCCCAAAAGCGTGACCACCATGACCGGCCGAGATGGTCGGCTTTGCAGCAGCGGTACGTTTTGTGTGCGCAGAAGATGGAGGATCAGGACCTGGGTCCACATGGATTCCAAAAACCATCCGCTTTGAAACAACGCAATAAAGCGAACCTGCTCTGCGCCGCTCAGCGATGCAAAAGGGCCGCCGCAAACCGAAGGACACAGAATCAAAAATAAGTAAGCGAATGTGAGAATATCAAAAAACGAGCTAATCGGCCCAAAAAAGCGCATAAAACGTCCCAGCGTTCTACCGGACCACTCCAGAGGTTTGGCACAGACTTCTGCATCCACCGAATCCCACGGAAGGACAAGGCACAAAATATCGTACAGCAAATTCAGCAGCAAAATCTGAAGGGAGGTTATGGGGAAGAACGGCAAAAACACACTGGCAATCACAATGGAGAAAATGTTTCCAAAATTAGAGGACGCTGTGATTTTGATGTACTTTGACACGTTGGCGAAGGCTTTCCGCCCTTCCTTGATTCCTTCTTCCAGCACATTCAAATCTTTTTTCAGCAACACAACATCTGCACTTTCCTTGACGGCTTCTACGGCTGTGTCTACGGAGATGCCCACATCCGACTCCATAATCGCAGGCAAATCGTTCATGCCGTCCCCCAAAAAGCCCACAGTGTGCCCGTTTTCCCGAAGTGTCTGCACCACTTGAACTTTCTGCTTTGGCGAAAGTTCCGCAAACAGCGTCGTCTGTTCGACTCTTAAAGGAAGTTCGTCGTCGGTCAGGGCCTCCAGTTCTGCACCGGTCAGTGTTCGAACGGTATCAAGCCCCAGTCTCCTGCAGACAGAAACTGCCACGTCCCGATTATCGCCGGTTAGGACCCGCACACCTACGTGCAGTTGCCGCAGTTGTTCAATGGCAGCGGCAGCACTCTGTTTGGGTGCGTCAAAGAACGCCAGATAACCCAGCAGAATCAGCCCATGCTCATCGCTCGGAGATACCATGGTCTGCTCCATTGGTTTGTACGCAACGGCCAGCACTTTCATTCCATCTTCCAGCATTTCGTCCACCACCGCATGGATGCTGGTGCTGTCCTCTGCACCGATGAGCCGACGCTCCCCCTTATACTCGATTTGACTGCATCTTCGATACACTTCCTCAATGCTGCCTTTGCTGATGAGCAGATTCCTCTCACCGTCCCGAACCAAAACGCTGGCCAGCCTTCTCTCATGATCAAAGGGAAGTTCATCCAGCTTCGGGTGCTGCTGCTCCAGATTCTGACAATATGCACCGCGTCCCAACATTTCCCGGTATTTCAAAATGGCATCATCCAGATGATTCTGCACACTGGTGTGATAAAGACTGTTCAGATAGGCCAAGTCCAGAACCTGCCGACTTTCGTTGCCCAGAAGATCCATGTAATATTCCAAAGAAATTTTGTCTCCGGTGAGTGTACCCGTTTTATCCACACACAGGATATCCATACTGCCAAATCCCTGCATGGCATTGATGTTTTTGACGATGGTCTGCTTTTTCCCCATGGCCGCGCTCCCCTTGGCCAGACAGGCGTTCATCACCATAGGAAGCATTTCGGGCGTCAGTCCAACTGCCACGGAAAGCGCGAACAAAAATGCGGAAATCCAGTCTCCTTTGGTCATCCCACAGGCAATGAAAACGACCGGAATCAAAACCGCCATGAAGCGAAGGAGCACTTTTGCAATGGAGTTGGCCCCTTGATCAAAGCCATGTTTGTCGTGCGATTCCGCTGTGGTAAAACCACCATACACGGTATCTTCCCCCACAGCCAGTACAATTCCTTCTCCTGTACCTCCGGTGACCGACGAGCCCATAAACACAAGGTTATTGTATTCGGAATAAAAACGCGCCTGGCCGGAAGAAAGCACATCGGCACACTTTTCCACGATGGCGCTCTCACCTGTGAGCATCGATTGCGAAACAAACAAATCCCTTGCGTCCGTCAATCGAACATCTGCGGGAACACGGTCTCCAGCCGTCAGCCTCAACCGGTCCCCCACCACAACTTCTTGCGCGGGAAGCCTCACCCACGCACCACTTCTGCGTACAAGCACCGCGCCAGAAACCATTTTTGTAAGGCGGTCCGCAACACGTTTGGCCCGAAGTTCCTGAACAAACCGAAGCACACCGCTGATCAGCAGCATGCCCAGAATGATGGCCGGCGTTGTAATGTTGCGGCTAAAATTGGACGCCAAAACCACATCCGTCATAAAGGAAAGAATCGCCAGTACAAATAAAATTACGGTAAACGGATTGACAAAAGCCCTTCTCAGCCGATAAAACACCGTGTCCAACGCCCTGCCTGTCAAAAAGTTGGCGCCGTATTTGGCACGGCTTTCCTCAGCCTCCGCCTCATCGTACCCCTGTGCAGAAACAAAAAAATCACGATATAGTGAATTTATATCTTGATATGCATAGTCCAGTACACGCTGGTGAATGGTGTGATTACGCTTCATTCATCTCGCCTCCCTGCGGCTGCTCTTATCATATCATAGAATCTCTCAGTTCATGTACATTGAAATCTTGCTTTTTTCTTGTTTCGATGCGCATTGAGTATTTCTTTTCTAAATTCAACTAAAATTAAATTTAAAATCACTATTGACTTAAATATTATTTATGTTATATTTAATATAGTTAAAATAAAAACAAAAGGAGAGTTAAAATGGAAATAGATAAGATTCCACAGTGGATTCTTGCACTTGAGACGGAGGATGTTACTTTTCTTAAAAACTTTGTTCTAAAATCTGGTTCTCTCAAAGAAATTGCCCATCTGTATGAGGTATCTTATCCTACCGTCCGACTTCGCCTGGATAAATTGATTCAAAAAATAGAGCTGAACGACCAAAAAGAGGAAGAACCTTTTTCCACCTTTATCAAAGGGCTGGCAGTGGATTCTAAAATCGATTTGGAAACAGCGAAGCTCATTATTGATAAGTACAAGCAAGCGGAAAGGAGAAATAAGAATGACTAATGTAACGATTCTGGAGCTTGTTACCGGTTTTGCCATTGCTCTGGCATTGATGGTGACCGAATATCTTTTGTGTACAAAGATGAAAAATCCCCTTTGGGGCGGCATTATTCCATGTCTGATCCTTGTGGGGACCATCTGGATTTTTTCCAGCGGTACGGTTCCTCTGGAAATGCAGTATGTTTTTCCGTTCATTATTCTGAATACTTTATTTTTTGGGGACTGGGGAACCGGACGGGACAAATACAAAAAGCTACAGCAAAAAGAAATGGAACGCATGAAAGCGAAGGATATGTAAGGAGGAACGTTCGATGAAGATAGCCATTTTGCTTGTGATTGCCCTCGTTATAATCATATTCCACTATTGGGCCTGCCGCCGTCCTCCGAAATATTGGTATACGGGTGGAATTATCCCTCTTGCGTGGCTCATCCTTTTGACCGTGCTGTTCTTCAATGGCATGATAAATTGGGCCGAGGACTGGAAAATAGTTTGCTTTCCTACACTGCTTGTCTTTTTGATGTGGGGCGAAGGGTATGAATGGTCCAAGAAAAAAGAACTTGCAAAAATGAAGGCACAGGATATTGAATAATAGACATCTTACTCGATTAAAATCGTCTTTAAAAATCAGCTCTCGACGTCTACTGCCCATTGGGAGCAACCATCTTAACTTTGACCGCAAAAAAAGAGGCAACGAATCTTCAGAATTCGTTGCCTCTTTTTTGTACTTTAAAGTACACTTCTCTCCTTTTCATTTGAAAAATCTTTTCATATTTAATGTCTGCATCCGTCGCATTGCTTTTATCACTATTCAACTTTCATCATGCGATATCCGACGCCGATATGTGTTTGAATGTACTGAGGCGACCCCGGCTCTTTCTCTAATTTCTTGCGGAGCGTCGCCATAAACACACGCAGCGATGCAACGTCATTTTCCCAGCTTCTTCCCCAAATCTGCTGGGTAATAAATGTGTAAGTAAGCACCTTTCCCACATTTTTGCAAAGCAGACACAACAGCTTGTACTCACTGGGCGTCAAATGGAGCTCCTGCTCATTTAAAAAGGCGCAACCTGCCGCATAGTCGACTTTCAACGCTCCGTTTGTAAAAACCGACTCTGTGTTGATTTCGCCAAACTGTACGGCAGCCAACCGCCGCTGCGTGACACGCAGACGTGCCAACAGTTCTTCCACAGAAAAAGGCTTCGTCAAATAATCATCCGCACCAGCATCCAGTGCCTCAATTTTATCTGTGTCTTCGCTGCGCGCACTGATCACGATGATGGGCATATTGGACCAAGAGCGAATTTTGTGAATCACTTCCACTCCATCCATATCCGGCAAACCCAAATCCAAAAGAACGATTTGCGGATTGTGAGAAGACGCTTCCAAAACGGCCGTTTCTCCATTCACTGCACTCAGAAAACGATAATCGTGGGCTCTTAACGTAGTCGTGATCAAATTGCGCACCGGTGTATCGTCTTCGACCACCAAAATCAAGGGTTTATTCATGTAGTTCTACCTCCCCGGAAGGCACTGAAAATGTGAAAACTGCACCATGTGGTACACAGTCGGACACGGTGATTTCTCCACCGTGGGCGTTGACAATGGATTTACACAATGCCAGGCCCAAACCCATACTGCGCCGACTGTCAACGATTTCGTTGGATGCGCTGTAAAACATATCGAAAATGCGGGGCTTTGCCTGATCAGACACGCCAGGACCATTGTCAGCCACAGAGACAAAAACAAAAGAGCCCTGCTTTTCCCATCGAATGTCGATTTGCGAGCCCACAGGCGTATACTTGATCGCATTATCAATCAAATTGATAAGGACCTGGACGATTAGCTTCGCATCGATCTGTGCCAAAAGATACTCTTCAGTATTTTGAACCGTTATGTGATACTCTGCACTTTTTCGGTTGACATGACGCAAAGCTTCCGCCACTACTTCGTCGATCAGTTCAGTGGATACATGTAGATTCATACGCCCTTGCTCCAACCGGCTGACCGACAGCAAATTTTCCACCAAATTGATCATCCACATGGAATCGTCATAAATATCCGTATACATCTGCCTTTTGGCATTTTCATCAAACAGATCTCCATTGGACAAGAGATTACTGGCATTTCCTGAAATAGACGTAAGCGGCGTGCGCAGATCATGAGAAATGGAACGAAGCAGGTTTGCGCGAAGCTGTTCATTTTTGGCTAAAACCGCGGCGGCTTCTTTTTCTTCCAAATTTTTTTGATTTTCCAGTGCCAGCGCGCACTCTCCCAAAACAGAAAGCAAAATTCCGCTTTCAAAGGAGTCCAACGGTTTATCCGCTGCTGCAATTCCTACAACTCCGTATACATGCTCACCAGTGCGAATTGAAAAATATGTACAGCAGGAATCCGAAAAGGTTTCTGTTCCTGCACCTGCTCGCTTATTATTCGTTGCGACCCATTGTGCGACTTCCCGTTCCTTCGGTGAAATATATCGATCCGTCAATGCGCTATTGTCTGCCTTTAAAACAGCCGGTTCTTTCAACCGTTCACCTTCAATTTGATACGTTATAATATCTCTTTGAAATATTTTCAGAAGTTGAGCGGCTGTTACGCAGAAAATATCGGCTTGTGTCCGTTCTTTTTGAAGTTTTTGATTGGTTTCGAACAGAAGTTTGGTCCGCCATGCTACTTGCGCGGAACGTTTTGCATGAGATTTCAGTCTGCTTGCCAACGATCCCGTAATCAGCGATGCCAAAAACATCACCAAGAATGTGACTGGGTAGCTGCTGTCATAGGCGTGAAATGTAAAACGTGGATAAGTAAAGAAAAAGTTAAAGGTCAGAACACTGACAATCGAGGCGATAAAACTGCAAACCGAGCTTTTCGTTGATACGGAAACCAGCATGACCCCTAAAATATACAGGGTGATGATGTTCGCTTCCGTAAAACCTAAATTGTAAAACAAAATCCCAATCAATGTTGCTAAAATAAGGAACCCTGCGCTTTTTACCAGGTCCAGTATCGATACAGACGGCATACGCATGATTTCACGATGCTTGTTCACAAATTGTTTTTCCGTATCGCGATCCGGTATGATATGAATGTCAAGCTCCGGCGCCAGTTCAATCAAACGTTCTGACAAAGAGGCTTTTCGAAAAGCAAAGCGGAGAGGGATTTCACTGCGGCCCAAAACAATTTTGGTAACACCCGACAGACGGGAAAACTCCGCAATCTGATATGCGACATCATCCCCATAAACTGTCTCGACAGAAGCCCCCATCTGCTGCGCCAAATGAATATGGGAACGCAGAGACTCTCTATCTGTTTCTTTTATTCTCTGAAAATCGCTGGTTTCGACAAACAATGCCGTCAATCCGCATCGAAATGCCGCTGCCATCCGTGCAGCCGTGCGAATGATTTTTTCATTGGAAGGAGCCGTAGATAAGCATACCAAAATATGCTCATGCGTGTGATAAGGCGCTCTGCTGGACATTCCTTGCGTATACAATGCCGCACGATCCGCACAACGCCGGAGGGCCACCTCCCGAAGCGCATTTAATCGTGACAACGGATATTTTTCTAGCAGAGCCTCGTCCTTTTGTTCCTGTAACCGCTTTTGTAACATTACCGGCTCTATGTCTATGAATTCCACCTGGGAAGCTTCATCAAAAATGTAATCCGGAATTCGCTCATCCGCGCTATCGCCCAGTATGGAACGCATCGTATCCTGAAGGCTTTCAATATGTTGAATATTGAGTGTTGCATAAACATTTAGTCCAGCCTTCAACAGTTCATCCACATCCTGATATCGCTTCATGTGACGGGAACTGTCTGAATTGGAGTGTGCAAGGTCATCCACTAAAACTATCTGTGGATTTCTTGCAAGAAAAGCATCCGAGTCAATCTCACAGTTTGCGCGACAAGGCACGGTTTCAAATTGCTGCGCAAACTTTTTCGTTTGCGGCCATTGCTCACCGTCAAGTGACGCGATTACCACATCACGACCAGCTTGTTTTTCTTTCAAAGCAGCTTGAAGCATCGCATATGTTTTTCCCGCGCCGGGTGCATAACTTGTAAAAATTGTCAGTTTCCCACACTTGGGAATCACTCTGTCCATTGTTTCCCTCCTTTCCCATGTAGTATAGCACAGTTTCAAAATTTGTACTTACAAATGTCCTTTATGAAAGGAAGCGAAACTCCTGTGTTCCATACGATTTTTCTGTGTTGCACACAGGTTTCAACCGGAAAAATTTCTCTTTGTGAATCACATACGGTGAAAGGGACCGGATCTAAATCCAAAAGTTCACACTGCATGTTGGAATCGCTTTTCGCCTGTGCCGATACAATCGCCGCATCTACATTTCCCGCTTTCAAACAATTCACTATCTGCTCTTCCTGTCCGACGGATAAAACATATTCCATGTCAGGATATTTTTCGGCGACATTCAAAAGCAGCGGTATATCCTCAGGAGCGGATGCAGCAATGTGCAGCCTCTGTGTTTTTTCTTGCGTTTGATTTTCTTTTTGTGTTTTTTCCAGAAAGATTCCCAAACGATACATCACATAGTATCCGAAAACCGCCATCGCAAAAAGACTTCCTAGCCAGATGATATCTTCCATTTCCGTCTCTCCCTTTCAAACAGCAGAAGATTTTCTGAAACACTGACTCTTAAAAATGAAAACACCGCTGAACGTCGCGTTGCGTTCCCAAAACCAACATCGTACTTTCGGACGGCAGGCACGTATCCGAAGTGATAACAGTCATGGCAAACTTTCCGTTCTTTTTGATTGCCATAATATTCACCTGATAACGATTGCGGATATCCAGTTGCCCAATCGTTTTTCCCACCCAGTTTTGCGGGACTTCGATTTCAAAGATGGCGTGGTCGTCGCCCAATTCAATGTAATCTGAAATATGGTCCGAACCATAACGGAGCGCAGTCGAAATAGCCGCCTGTTTTTCCGGATAGACAACCTCATCGGCACCGCTGCGCAGTAAAAACTTTGCCTGCACGTCCCTTGAGGCTCTTGCAACAACTTTTCTCGCTCCCAGCTCTTTCAATAAAGAAGCAGTTTCCAAAGAACTTTGAAAATTATCGCCAATGGCAACAATGCACACGTCAAAGTTCCGCACGCCGATGGTCGCAAGAAAGTCCTCATTGGTACTGTCACCGATCTGCGCGTTTGTCACAAAGGGCAAAACCGCATTTACTCGGCTTTCATCTTGATCTATTGCCATAACCTGATCGTTCAGTTCATTCAGCTTCATTGCGATGTGCCGACCAAAACGTCCCAAGCCAATTAATAAAATTGTTTTCATAAATCCTCCATTTTTATCATTCATTTTATTCCACGACAATTTGTTTCTGCGCAAGGCACACATTGACTTTGAACACGCCTGCAAAAAAACTGTTTCCTGCTAAAACCGCCAAAGTGACCAGCTTCAAAACGAATCCTGCCAAACTTAATACCGGCACCGCAATTGCTTATGGCATAGTACTGCATCAAACAGTCAGATAAAATCGCGAAGGTCCTTGCTGCCGTGACAACATCCAATCTACCGATTTGAATCAGCAAAAGGCTTTCTGTTAAAACAACCAACAGAAAGCCTAGAATAGTCACACGAAAAAGAGACTTATTATTTTTATCATTTCTTTATATCTCATATTATCCATAGCCCGGCTAAAGAAAGTGTTAATGTGTTTCGCTGCACATTAAGATTGTGTTAAGATTTTTAAGGCTGTCACCCCTGAACTGCAATGCAAATGACACTGCGAGGATGGCGGTACAAGGGCACAACGCTACCAAAGTAAACACCATGAACTGGACGATTGGTCCGCTGTCCATATCATCTGTTATCGCAGGGTCCTTTCACTTCATCCCAGCATGCGCTTCATCATCGCTTATGCACAAACAGCATTACATCCCGTCCAGGATGAGCCTTTGTAAAGGCTCCGCTCGAAAGTTCTTTTGGCATTTATTAAGAAAACGCCGTGTTTTATTTGGAAAACATTAACAAAAAAGCGATAAAGTTCTCAAAGCAATAATCGAACGGATATCCTATTTGACATCAGGAACTATGCACACCGCTTGAGGTGCAGTTCCGAAACTGTTACAATAAAGCCGTAGCTTATAATAGAAAAGGAGAACATCATGGATAGAGAAAGCCTGTTGTTGCGCCTGAAATCAAAACCGAATCTGAACCACCTGGTCACAGAAGCGGGAAACACCCCAGAGCTTCTGAACACTTTGTTTGAATTTGTCCGGACCGAGCGCTCCGCCGTGCGGTATGGCTGTACCAAAATCCTCCGTATTTTAAGCGAACAGCAACCGGATAAAATTTATCCATATTTTTTCGACGTGGCACACTGGCTGCAAGATTCCAACAGCTTTATCAAATGGGACAGCATATTGATACTGGCAAATCTCGCGACGGTGGATACACAACACCTTTTCTCCTCCGTCTATGAAGAATATTTCGGGCTGATTCGAGATCCGAAAATGATTACGGCAGCAAATGTTGCAGGCAATGCGTGGAAGATTGTACAGGCCGCGCCTGAATGGGAAGGCGATATTACAAAAAGGCTGCTGGAAGTTCCGCGGATTATCTATTTGTACCACGGAGAACCGTCTGACGAATGCAACAAAGTAATGTGCGGCCATGTTTTGGATTGCTTTGACCGCTATTTTGATGTGTCAAACAACCAAGAGGCCATGCTGGATTTCGCACGTACTCAGTTAAACAACTCGCGAAAATCAGTGGCCAAAAAAGCTGCTCATTTTCTGCAAAGACATGAAAGATGATTGGTCACTGGAGCGATGAGATATTTCTGGTGTTTCCAATAAGACAATGGAGGCTCTCATCCCCTGCTGGAATTGGCTGATTGACTCGGATATTTCCACATGATAATGTTCTGGGCGTATTGGGCAAAAAAACAGCGATGAATCTTTTGATTCATCGCTGTTTTTAAGTAAGGAACTAGAAACAGATAGCATTTTCATCTTAAAGGCATTTGTTAATTGTCTAATCTCATCTCTACTCTGAGGAATCCCGAGAGGCCCCCTCCAGTTTGGTTGGAGCACGGCGTCACTCAATCAATCACCAAGAATAGCCTGACGACTTAGGTGAGCCAGATATGCAGCGGGATTTTTTAACCAAACACGTATCTCTCCCCGATTTTCGTCCCGATGGAATCATATTCCAGTCTACTTTTTAGTTTTTTGACTTGCGGACAAAGGAGCTCTCTCCGCAAGTCAAACATCCGGACTGTTGGGTGAGTCTATGTTTTCTTTTTTCTGCTTCCTTTATCCATGCTCGCGCAATAGATACAAAAGTCCTGATGAACGGTTTTTAAATTTCCACACTTAGCACATCTGTATTTATCTTCCTGCTGTCTAATAAATTCATCAAGACCCTTCGCTTGAATAAAATCAAGATTTTCCAACATGCTCATGTGATATTTTGTCCGGTATCGTTTGTCCAATGCCTTTAACCTGTTACAGGGATATTTCGCACATTCAAAGCAGAACGTCTTTTTGTTTTCGCATTTTTGTATAGAACAATTTTGACAAGCTTTTCTCTCTCCGCCATGACCGCAACCATAACAAGCAAGGCCTTTGCCCTGATATGCTTGACATAAAGCGCAGTTCATACCACAAGGCGCTACAAGTTGTTGAATCATCGTTGTCCTCCATCATTCTCGCATTTATCTAAATCTTTCCACCACTATCCGCAAACAACAAATTTTCGGCTGGCATCGCTGGCCCTCTGAATAAAAAGTACCGCCGAGCAAAAAAACACCAAATGCAGAAAAGAAAGTGTTGCCGTCATTGAGGCAAAGGAATCCGCAACACCACCATGGTGATGCACGCCAAGATCCATGGCAGGAAGATGATAAGCAGCATGATTAATCCGTAAAGGACATTCCAGTGATATTCATCCCGGGCAAACAAACGCCGCGGGTTGTTGACATAATATAGATACAAAATCCGAGGCGGTTGATTGGGATGCTTGAAAAACGCTCGATAAGTCAATGTTTTTCCATCGATGGAATATTTATATTTTGCGTGCCAGTCATAATTTCCGGGATCACCAGTGCAGTACCGATCCTGAATAAACGCCTTGATTACATGTCCCCTCGCCCGAGCAAGGTCGCACTTGTAGTCAAGGCCGAGCCGATAGGAAACCTTTTTGAACAGTGGGATGCTGAACCTGTATCCCAAAATGAGCACAGCAAATACGAGCACCCACTTGCCCCAGTTCACCGGGTCATCTGTAAACAATTCATAGAATGCCGCTTGATAATCCATTCTATCACCGCCTCATCGGTTATGATGCAACTTCTTTCGGACCGCTTTGGCTCTGATTTTATCACAGGCGTGCGGAATTTTCTACATTCATAACAAACGTTTCGGACAAAGCACCTTTCATTTGTCAGTTGCGTAATTTTAGATGAATCACAGAGTTATATCTCATTCCAAACCAGCTTGAACTGTCCGTCTGCTTTCATAAATCTTGTGATGACACGATAATTTGTTCTTTTCTTTGAAAAAATCAACGCATCGGAGTGTTCGCCGTCTAATCGAGCAACAAGCTCTTTTCTCTTGCCGTATATTTCCACACAAACATGTCCCTTTGTTGTGCAAGACGAAAAAATAAACCGATATTGTTTAGATGGCGAAAGGCGGACAATCTGTTTGGTCATGCCATTGCAAGAGACAAAGTTGGCTTGGATGCAGTTGCGTCTTTTTCCCCATCGAGGATATCCGACATAAAGCAGTGCAGATTTTGCGTTCATAACCGCAAAACCGTTGCAATAAAGTATGTAAACCAGACAAACAACCAGTGCACTGATGCTCAGCAACGTAAACACAACTGCCACATAGCTCCCCTCCTTTGGGTCGATTGTATCACAGGAAAACATGGAAAGCCAGTATCGACGACCGCTATCAAAAAACGATCGTTCCGCCCAATGCCCTTATTCGAACTTCTTAACAAAAACCCTTTTTCACAACGTTCTACCGTTGCGGGACAAGACGTCTTTCAAACACCTTTTGCAATTTTCTGTGTCTGTATTATACTTTAGATAAAAAGACGGTCCCTTGATGCGCAGGAAAGAGTTTTCTGCGGTGATGTTTCTTCACAGCATAGCCAAAATTTCCGAGGTGTAATATGAGTCGAGCCTTGCAAAAATCTCATATTCAAATCGAGATTCCTGGGGAAGATTGTCCGCATGCCTTCCCGCTGGATGACGATACCCGTTTCAGCGATCTTTTTCGCACACTGATTGACAAAGGCTATTTTTCTGTTTTTTCAGATAAAAAGTCAGTATGGGTTCTGCTGTGCGGCGACCAAGATTTGGTCACCTGGAATTCTGCTGACAACTCTTTCTACGACCGGTTCCCTTTCGGTGAGCTTTCTATTACCAGCGTTCCTGTCTGGTGCACCCAAACTGTTCATTTTGTATCGTACTCCGACTCGATGGCCCGTGCAAAGTCGCTTTATCGAGACTTCCAAGGCTCTAAATTCTTTATGGGGCACGAAGGTTTTCTTACGGAATATAAAAGTTACAAGGTGCCCTCTGCATTGGAAGATTGCTGGCATGCAGAATTAAGAAACAATCTTTCATCCGGTCAGATATTCTAAAAAACTTTATTGCATGTATTCTCTGCTCAGTCCGCATAGCAGTAGAATTGCAAGCTATATACAGTAGTCTCTCTCGTATTGTTAGATATTCTGTCAGCTTTTCATTTACATTCATTGGCATGACGGAATACCCCCATCTGGAATGAGCTATCTTTGAAAACCACCGAAATCATAGGAAGGAGGATGTTTCTTGTCTCAGATGGTTTACCGCACCCGAGGAAACACCAGCCCTCAGGGAAAACCCCGGGTATATTTCTGCAGCCATCCAGCGGATCAGAAGGTCTTTTTGGACGCCACGGTTCAAGAGTTGCTCACTCTGGCAGATTGTGCTGTCTGGTATGACCCAGAACCCGAAGTTCCACTCTCCCCACTTCAACGGGAAGAGCGAGAAACCGACCTAGCTGCGATGCAATTGTTTGTGCTGCCAGTAACCACCCGGCTGCTCACCACCGCCTCTTCGGCTCTGGAATGGGAGTTTCCTTTGGCCATTGCGCAGCACATCCCAGTGCTGCCCATCCTCCAGGAGCAGGGGCTGGAAAGACTGTTCAATGAAAAATGTGGTGATCTACAATGCCTGGACCCTCATCAAACCGATCCCACTGCCCTACCCTATGAGGTGCGGCTGAAAAAATTTCTGGAATCTGTTCTTATTGGAGACGAACTGGCCGCCCAGGTACGGGCCGCTTTCGACGCCTACATTTTTTTGAGTTACCGAAAAAAAGACCGCCGGGAGGCTCAGGCTCTCATGCGTTTGATCCATGAGAACGAGTTTTGCCGTAACATTGCCATCTGGTACGACGAATATCTGACTCCCGGTGAAGACTTCAACCAGGCAATCGCTCAAGCTCTGGAAAAAAGTCAACTTTTTGTGCTGGCGGTGACCCCTCATCTGCTTGAACGGCCCAACTATGTAATGAACGAAGAGTTTCCCGCCGCCAAAAGCAGCGGCAAACCCATCTTGCCGGTGGAGATGGTCCCGTCCGACCGCTCTGGATTGGAGGCAGCCTATCCAGGTATTCCTCCCTGCACATCCGGGAAAGATAAGCCTCTCTTATCAGAGGAACTGAAAGCGGCTCTGTACGGACTTGCCCTGCGCGCGAGTGACAGCGACCCCAAGCACAACTTCTTCATCGGTCTAGCCTACCTCACGGGAATCGACGTGGAGGTGGACAAGGAGCGAGCAGTTAACCTGATTCACAACGCTGCCGAAGCTAGCCTTCCTGAAGCTATAGAAAAACTGGCCAACATGTATCGCAATGGCGAAGGCATGGCAAAAAACTGGGACGCATCAGTCCTATGGCAGCGACGGCTGTGCTCCGTGCGCCAAGAGGAATGGCAAGCACGCCAGTCACAAGAGACTTTTACTGCATATGCGAATGCACTGTGGAATCTGAGCGATTTTTATTTTGAACTTTCCCAGCCAAAGTCTGCACAGGCCATCTGGGAGAAAGAGCTGTTATCGCTGTGTGACAAAGGATATAAAATGGGCTTTTTTAATAGCCTGCCATATGCTGCGTCCGGCTATTTGAAGCTGGGAGAGCTTTGTCAGACACAAAACAAGCCGGAAGTTGCCCAGATGTGGTATGAGAAAGCAGTCGAATGGTTTCAGGCGCTGTCCGGTTCCATACCGGGTTTTCGGCCATTCCTAGCGTATGCGATGTCTCAATTGGCCAACCTATGCATCGACCGTGAGGATTTTGACATGGCGCAGCATTGGGCCGACGAGGGCATGAAGTGGTTCCTTGCACTGGAAGGCGAAGAAATGACCGCCAAAATGAGACTGTTTTTTGCAACCAACTGCCGATATCAAGGCGATATCTGTATGGCAAAGGAAAACCTGACAGCAGCCCGACACTGGTATGAAAAGGGACTTGAGGCGGCCAACGCATCGTCTCAGGAGAGCAGGTCCATCGAAGCTCGCCAAAGCATGGCCAACTTCTACAACAGACTCGGCACCCTGAGCTTGAAAGAGTGTGATATTTCAGCCGCTCGACACTGGTATGAAGGATATCTGGACCTTACTCAAGCACTGGCCTCCGAAGTCGGCACCAACCCAGACCGCCGTGCAATGGCGAACGGCTATTATCATCTGGGTGATTTGTGTCTTGAAGAAGGAGATCTTTTAACCGCCCGGCACTGGTATGAGGAGGGACTGGCGGTTGCGCAAACGTTGGCGCAGGCATCTGGCACGGATAAAGACCGGCAGGATTTGGCCGACACATACAGTCGGTTGGGCGATCTGTGCAGGGAAGGAAAAGATTTAAAGAGCGCTCGGCACTATCTGGAGGAAGCTCGTTCCATTTATGAGGCTTTGGCAGAGAAAACGGATTTGCCGAAAATGTGGGATCATCTGGGTGTTCGATTGTTCAAGCTGGCCACTTTGTCCGGTGTAGATTCAGCACTGCTACGCCGTTCCCTGTCGATTTGGAAGCGACTGGCAAAAGCCTACCCGGACATCTCCCGCTATAGCCAATACAGAGACACTCTCCAGCAACTACTGGCACAAACAGAGGACTGAGCTGCATCCGACAGAAACTCTCTCTACACTCTTGTCCGGTCCCGTTGGACTGCTCAAAACGCAACTCTCATTCATCTAGGAAGGGGTTATATTCCATGAAGAAAATTGCTGAGCTTGGAAGAAAAATTATTCTCTTTGTTCTACCTTTGGTCTGCGGTTTGGTGGGATTGGTAGCAGTGGAAAGGGAACCCTTTCTGGATTCCTTTTATCAGTGCATAGGCATGTACTTTATAAATTATGGGACCACTCCCCCCAATGTGTGGGTAGAAATCGCCCGCTGGACCGCTCCCCTGGTTACTGCCAGTTGGGTGGTGATGGCTGTCGGGATGCTCCGCCGAGTGCTGGGCAGTTGGATGCGGTATTTCCGTGAGGACAGCGTGGCGGTATACGGTTCAGGTCCGGCCAAATCCATTTTGCTGGAACAGTTGGGCCGACAGGGCGTGGATGGTGGCAAGGCACTGGTTCCTGCCCATCGGTACATTCTGGCAGGCCCCGAGGAGGAGAATTTTGCCTTCTACCGGGAGCACCGGCAGGAACTGGAGAAAAGTCGGGTGTATTTGCAGTGCCGCTGCCTGTCTGTTGCCTCAGCAAAAAATCCCCGCCTTCGATTTTTCTGCCCGGAGGAAAACGCCGCCCGCCTGTTCTGGCGACAGCGCGGCACGTACGCACTATCTCTCCGGCAACGTCACCGGCTGAAGATCGTCTTTATCGGGTTGGAAAAACTGGGAGAGGAATTGCTTGTGCGGGGACTGCAAAACAATATTTTTGTTCCGGACCAGCACATTGAGTACCACATTTTTGGCGATGGAGAACAATTTGAGTCCATTCATCCAGGCATCGCCCGAATGGAAGACCCGGTTGTATTTCATCGTGAACCCTGGTACGCACAGCTTGCCCTGTTGGAACAGGCCGATCTTCTGCTCGTATTGGAGCAAGAAGGGCAGATAAAGCTGCTGGACAACTTACTGCTGGCCACCACCCGACAAGAAATAGATGTTTTCGCCGGGGCGGCGCTGACTGCCAGCCCCTTGGCAGAACATCCTCGGTTGCGACTGTTTGCCTGGGAGCAAGAAGCCTTTGGTCCGAAGGTAGTTCTGGATGATATACTTTTAGCCAGAGCGAAAGCCATTAATCTGCGGTATAGCCACCTATATAACGGTGTGGATGAAACGGCGGAAAATCGGGAGTCAGAGTGGGCCAAGCTAGACGCCTTTACCCGAGAATCTAATATCAGCGCGGCAGATTACCATCCGGTACGTCTGGAGATGTTGGCGGAGCAAGGACTTTCTGCATCGGCAGAGAAACTTTCTGGAGAAACTATGGAAATACTGGCGGAGCTCGAACACATCCGCTGGTGCCGATATCATTATCTCCACAACTGGACCTTTGGTCATCCGGAAAATGGTAAACGCAAAGACCCCATCCGGCGGATTCATACCGACCTCATCCCCTATGGCGAGCTCTCAGAAGAGGACAAGGAAAAAGACCGGGAGAACATTCGAATTCTCTTGTCGGTGGAATGATTTATACTGTTTGGCACCACTTCTTGGAAGACATTGTAAAGATGAAAAACTTTTAAGGAAATCCCCGTAAACAAACTATTTACGGGGATTTCCTTATTTTTTATCAAGTCAGATCTTAAACTTTACCTGTTCGCATTCAAAAATGACTTATGTATCGGAACTGCTCATTTTTGTAAAAATTTTAACTCACCGCTTTGTTTTTTGGATTGACCGGCGAACCTCTCCGTGGAAATAACCGACGCTTTTGTACCTTAATCCTCTTTTACTCATTCAAAACGCTATCAAGCTTGCTTTACATCGTTATCACTCTTCTTTTTAGGAGCACTGTTCTGCCGAAAACAGTTATCATGACGCAACATAAGCTCCTTAAATCTTTGATTATAAAGCGAAAAGCCACAGGAGAACCTGCGGCTTTTCCGCGTTTTGGGATATAAAAAATTGCTTCACTGCTTAAAGTATTCGCAACAAACTTATGATTTGTAACATGACTCAAAAATAGTGAATTTGAAACGGCTAGCGAGTTAGTCTATAATAAATTCGATTTGTACTGGATGTTGGATAAAATGGTACTCAAGTTCAAAAAAATAATACAAAGAATTTTATTTACCAAAACCGGAATGTCGGCACTAAGGATATGGAGAAAGGCAGATATGGGCGTAGAATTTATGTTGTGCTTGCGAGCCAAATCCCGCTAATGAGGGAACTTGTCCATATTTGCAAATAAGAAAGATAGGAGTGAGATTTTATGCGCAATGAAAAAATTTATGACATGAGTTTCAGCAAAGTATACTTACTTCTTGTTGCTAAAGCAGAGAAAAAAGGACGAACGCTGGATGAAGTGACACAAATAGTCACTTGGCTAACCGGATATACCGCAGAAGAAATCGAAAAGGCTGTGAAAAGTTCCCTGACATATGGTGATTTTTTCCGTAACGCCCCGCAGTTAAATCCCAATCGGAAACAGATTACCGGAGTTGTATGCGGTGTGCGTGTGGAAACCATTCAGGAGCCGCTAATGCAGGAAATTAGATATCTGGACAAGCTTATCGATGAACTTGCCAAAGGCAAGGCTCTGGAGAAGATATTACGAAATCAAACGGAAAGTCAAAGTCCAGAAATTGGAAACATGAATAATGGAAAAGTATATGAGTTTTGTTCCATTATAGAACCCGTGCCGGACAAGGGCGGAGCTTATGTGCGCTTTCCTTATGACATCCGTAAAGAGTTTGGGAAAGGGCGTGTCAAAGCACAAATCACCTTTGATGGCGAACCATATTCTGGTAGTATCGTAAATATGGGTGTTAAAAATGAAGATGGTTCTGTTTGCTATATCATTGGCATCCGCAAAGACATTCGGGCAAAAATAGGAAAACAGCCAGGCGATACTGTAAAAATCACAGTAAAGTTTTTCAGCTAATTCTTTTTGCGTATATCCCTTTTGATTTCGGAGCTTCATAATAAAGTGGCCTGTTGTATTGATATCCATTTCTACTCACCTTCTGCTGGTCTTATTACATTTGATGGCCCCTTAGAACACAATCTATGGGTCATAGAGATCCCATTGCACGATTTGTATTCTCTTCAAGCCTTCCATTCACAACAAAGGAGCAAAGCCGCAGAAAGACCTGCGGCTTTGCTCCTATCCATATACACAAAAAGATATTTCTTACTATTGCTTTAAATCTGAAACTCGCGGTATACTGTGAATCATAGCAAGTGCATCAATCGTATAGCCAGCTATTTATGATAATCTCTTCCGATAGGAGCGATATTCTATATGGGTGCAGCTTCAATTTCTGAATATGTTGCTTTGTTAAGCGAGAGCCAACAACGGTATATCCTCGCATTTCTTGAATTTATGAACACCGAATATCCTCAACTGACCAATAAAATATCATTTTCCATGCCCATGTGGTTGCTGGGGAAACAGATGAAGGATGGATATGTCGCAATTTCCGCTGCGAAAAACCACTTTTCCATCCATTTTTCTGACGAGAAGTTCGTGGAGCGTCTGGCTGAAAAGCTGCCTGCGTGCAAAAAGGGGAAACGATGCATCAACGTCAAATACGGCGATGAGACATCGTTTTCTGCGGTCAAAGAGAGTATTCGTGATTTTCTGAATAGCTATCATGCAGAAAGAAGCTCCGATCTATGAACGACACAGAAAAAATCGGTTGCTGCGGGGCGTACTGCAAGCCCTGCCGTGAATTTCAAAAGACCTGCAAAGGCTGCAAGCTGGGCTATTGGGATGGTTCTCGGGATTTAACTCGCGCAAAATGCAAAATAAAAAGATGCTGTCTGACCAAAGGGTATGTCACCTGCGCAGATTGCAGAGACTATGACCATTGCGTAATCATTCAGGCTTTTATCCACCATCCCGGCTATAAATACGCCAAGTATGGGCAGGCGCTGGAGTTTATCCGCAGCCATGATTATGCCGCCTTTTTGAAAACAGCAGAAGCCTGGAAAAACGCTTACGGAAAATACTCCGCACCGGAACATTAGAACAAAATACCGCTCACTGGAACACGAAAGGGTTCAGTGGGCGGTATCATTTGCTCCGCATATTTTTCCTTCAGGCAGACCGGAGGGTCAAATCAGTAATCCCGATGTTTTCATTTCTATACTTTTTATTGATAAGAGGAAACAGCTATGACAATCAAACAAATCATCGACGACAAATCCGTTAAGCGCTTGGAAAAGAGGAAAGCTATTATTGAAGGAATCATCAACGGAAGCTTTGATTTTTCCGCAGTTTCTGCTGCCTGTTCACTTTTGCCCGAAAAAAAGGTTTCTCTTTTATTGGAAGCCATTGAAGAAGTTAGTCGTTCCAAAGAGTTTTCCTTGGAAAAAGATTATCTGAAACTGTCAGAAAGTTATATTTTGTCTTCTGATCCTTCATGCAAAAGAGAAGCTTCCAGAATCGTCGGAAATCTTGCAGATGCTTTTCCTGAGAATCTTGACCATGCCATAACCGCTTTATTGCAAAATGCGGACCATGAGGGAACGGTGATTCGATGGGCAAGCGCTTATGCTTTGTCCCGCATTGTTATAATCCCGCAATATGCAAGAGGACCTCTTTTTGAACAAATCTCTCATTTGTACGAAAAAGAAGAGGAAACCGGTGTAAAGAACCAATACAGTAAAGCGTTAAAAAAAGCTAAAAAATTTAGATAGGCTCACGGTCTGTCCCGATTGTGAACCACATGGATCTATACCACTCTCCGCTCTTTGAAATATAAAAAGTTGACAGACTCCGTTCGGAATCTGTCAACTTCATCATGACACGAGTTGACAAAAAAATATTTTGAGAAAATCGGGTGACTTCAAAGGCAAAGAAGCAGCGCTGCCGTTCCAACATCTGCTGCAAAGTTATGGAGTTCCCACGTTCTCAGACCGCGAGGCTGGCTGCAATCAGAAACATGGCATAGTAGTAGGTCAAAAGATTGGCGACGTGCACGGCAGGGGACTTTGAAGGGTAAAAATACAGAAACAGGATCAGTAGATCCGAAATCCAAAACAGCGCCGCCCCAGCCAGCACCAGAAAGCACCAGGGCTGGGCTATGCCAAAGGCTAGCTGCAGTCCCTTGCCCAGCAGTGCTGAAACAAAGGCTGCGTAAAGCACCACCCAAGGGCGCATCCGCCCGGTCTGCATTCCCGGCATGCCGGACAGCGCTGCCGCGCCGCCAGCCCCCAGCACCGCGGCCAGCGGCACTGGCCAGCCCATGGGCCGCAACTGGCACAGACCCCACACAAACAGAATATGTCCGACCAGAAAGGCTCCCAGTCCGGCCAAAAACAGGCCCGGACGGCGCAGGTGGTTGTAGAGCGCCAGTACCATATCCCCCAGCACACAGCACAGCAACGCCGGCAGTAACTGCCAAAAAGCTTCGGGACGGCTGCCCAGGGCAGCGCATGCCGCCGCTACGGCCACAAAGCAGAGACTGCACAATATTTTTTCGGGCAGATAGCCCCGACCCGGCAAGCGAAGCCGCCGCACCAGCAACCACAGGGCGGCGGTGTAGGCCGCTCCCATTCCGACTATATACGGTATGCTCATAGGCCGCGCCTCCTTTGCATTGTTTCACTTTCAGTATAGGCAAAAAACGCTTGGCCGTCAATTTGTGCCCCGCCCAAAAATCCAGTAGAGTCTTTGGGGAGCCTTGATTTTCCCAACGGACACCCCACGGACAAATCCGCATTTTTCTCAATAGGCAAAAAGAAAAGAACGGTAAAACTTGACGTTTTACCGTTCTTTTAGTGGCGTGTCGTTCCCCAAATGATATTTGAGGTAACTATATCCTTTATAGCTTGGCTATAGTATGTTGTGGCCACAATCCCGGAAAAGCAGCAGGACCGGGGGCAACCGCGAAGGCTGAAATGAACGGGTTTACACCCGGCCTTGACTGCCGCCCTCCGTCTCGCTGAACGGGCAGTCAAGGCGACCGATCCCTCAAAGTGCTTAGCCACACTCATAGAGGAACATTTCGCACTGGTCATTGACTGCGGGTTCTTTCTGATAATTGGAATAGACGGATATGTTCTTAAAGCCGCATCCCCGCAGATATTCGTCCATCTCCCCGTATTGGTACAGGTGTGTCTGAAAATCCATGGTTTCACTTTGCAGCAATTCTTCTCCGTGATAGAGTTCGTAAATGGACGGGGAAAACTGCGTCTGACTTTTTTCATCGTAGTGGTTTTTCCCTTTCAGAATCAAGTCGTATCCCTCTTTTGTTTTCACCGAAACATTTACTTTGTAGTCACTGTCCTCTTCACATCGGTCAAAGACGGTATCAACTGCAAACACAAATTTCCCGCCGGGAGCCAGAAATTCTTTCATCTTCTGCAAAATTCCTTGGCACATCCTCATGTCTGTAAACAGTGAGATGGAACCGGATGGAATAAAAATATAATCAAACTGTTCCTGTACGGCATAGTTGATGATGTCCGCCTGTATCACTTTTGCGTTCGGCGCTTTCTGCTTTAATTTCGCCAGCATTTCTCCTGACAAATCCATCCCACTGATGTCAAATCCACGCTTTAAAAACGGAACTAAAAACCGTCCGCTGCCGCAAAGAGGTTCCAAGATTTTCTTTCCCTTTTCTGCATAGGAAAGATAAAAGTCCAATTCGTCCTGTGGTGCTTGTTCATGTAAGATTTCGTACATTTCAGTACACAAGCTGCCATAATAGTTTTGTTTTAATTCACTCATTCTATTCCTCCAGAATTGCTTATAGGAACAGTGCCTCTATATCCTGCGCAGATATAAGGTTTTCTTCATTCACACCTGCAAACTCCGATTTAACACTCTGGCTTTATTATTGTACCACAATTCCGAGAGCGTGGAAGCAGGCTGTTTTTAGGCCGTTTTTCCACCTTCCCGATATACGGGACGGGCGGTCATTTAGATGTAGGCTCGCACATGGACGATAGCGCAGGTCAAAAGCATTATGAAAGCTAAAATCTACATCGGCCATAAACGAATTGTTTATTGATGAACATATTCCCTATGATAAACGTAAAGAAAAAGGGCCGAAAATCGGTAGTCGTTCGTTCAACTCCTCCCCAACGCCCGAAATGCCAGAAACATTTTATGCCCACATACAAAAAAACGGCCAACCAATGGTTGACCGATTTGATGGTTGCGGAGGCTGGATTTGAACCAACGACCTTCGGGTTATGAGCCCGACGAGCTACCGGACTGCTCCACTCCGCGATCTATTATTGCGCTCCATTCTTGAGTGCTTAATTATTTTACCACCAAAAGATTGGTCTGTCAACAAATTTTAAAAAAATCTCTTAAATCTATTAGGAATTACTCTTTTTCACCATCCGGACAAACCAAACACTTGTTCACTTCACAATCATTCGTCACTATCCCGAACAAATATACCGTTCTTTGCATTTGGGCTTTTGGGGGGCATTTCACTCTTTGTACAAAATAGCGCCAACCATTAAATCGTACTATGTCTATCCACCGGTGTTGATAAAATAATCTGACTGCTGGTTTGCCCCAATTTTTGGAAACGGTTGATGAGATGCTCCAACGCCGCAATTCCTGAACAATGCACTTTTACAATAAAACTATGACTGCCCGTAACATGAAAGCACTGTTGTACCCCGTCCTGAGTTTCTGCCATATTCAAAAATCTCTCTCGATCTGACGGGGAAACAGAAATGCTGATCAGCGCATCAATCGCATTTTTATCTGGTTCTCCCCCTAAAACGACCGTATATCCCGCGATGACGCCACTGGACTCCATGCGTCGAATTCGCTCGCTTACGGCAGGACTTGTAAGTGCCACGCGCTGCGCAATATTCTTTACCGTCATACGGCCATCTTCCGCCAACAAACGTAAAATTTTTCGATCTAGTTCGTCCATTTCTCCGACCTCTAAAGCCAATTTTCTAATGTTTTTAAGTTCAAAACACTGTTCTATTTTTTTAGTAAAAATTTGATGAAAACCTTTCCCCTTTTCTTAATTATATTATTCATATTTGGGTTTGTAAATAATTAAATAAAGTATTTTTGCAATTTTAGGTTTGACAAAATAAGCAAATTTGTTAAAATTATACCTGCAATAAAGATTTTCCCTAAATTTATTTATACTTTCCCACCCCTCTATGCAAAAGGAGCCGCTGTAAAGCGGCTCCTTTTGCTTTTGTACATTTTTAAGTTTCTTCTGGATTTGATTCTTTCTGCTCCGGGGCGCTCGCAAAAGTAAGTGTAACGGTGAAAGAATCACCTCTGATATCCACACTCAGACGACCACCGAAACTATCCATAAAACTTTCAGCAATCGATAGTCCCAAGCCACTTCCCTCGGTAGTGCGCGCTTTGTCCCCGCGGACAAAACGCTGAAGAATCTCCTCTTCGGTAAAATCCATTTCATAACCCGCAGTGTTTGTAAGGGTCAAACGAGTTTGGTCCTGTCGAGAGATAATCTCCAAGTAAATCCGAGTGCCTGCCAAAGAATATCGCAGTGCGTTATCCAAAATATTCTGCAAAACTCGGTATAACCGCCGATTTTCTGCAAAGACCCAAGCACTGTCCGGAAGCGTGATGCGTACGGGAATCCCCGTCTTCTTTACTGCATCATCCATATCTGCCAAAGTCTGGTGTACAGCCATGACCAAATCTAAAGGCTCCAGTACTACTGTTTCCTCACCGCTGGTAGCCTTGGACAGAGTAAACAAATCGTTAACCGTATGGCCCAGTCTTTCGGACTTCTTTCGCAAAATCTTTACGTAATCTGCCGCTTCGGCAGGCAGAGACTGCTTTTCCAAAAGATCCAAATAACCGATGATACTGGTAAGAGGCGTCTTCAAATCATGTGAAACATTGGTAATCAGTTCTACCTTCATACGCTCGCTTTTCAACGCAGTGGCCAAACTTTCCTTGACACCTGCATCCAACCGAGCAATTTGGAGTGAGGTTTTATGCAAAGGACTTGTTTCGGGCAATGCCGCAAGAGTTTCTTTGCCAGCGGAAGCAGCCTCTACCTGATTGGCCAATGCATCCATCTCGCGACCGTCTTTGGCCTGCATAGCCAACAAATATATCCAGCCTGCTATGCACACCAAGCCTACCAAAAAGAACACAGCCAGATAAATCATCCTGATATAAAATATCGTAGAGAGCAAAAACAATAGCACTATACTCATTATCAGGCACAATATACCGGTCCAGAAAATGCGATTCACTGCTCGTTTTCCCATCTGTCCCGAAACGCGCCAAGTCTCTCCCTGACACAACCACGCCACGCCTTGACATATATGCTTCAAGATACTGTCAGCCCATAAGCGACCTGCTTTTGCCTTGCGGACTAAACTTAAAAATACCGCTAGTCCCACCAATCCAATCAGCAAATCCAGCGTCATCATCGTATACATGACAGCTCTGCCGCCGCTCAAACTATCAGAAGTGACTAGCAACGACATTATGAGAGCGATGGCCAAAGTAATAAGAAATCCCAGTAAAAATTCAGTAGGCCAACGATCCACAAATACCAAATGCAATTCATCGTCTCGGCCAGTACGCCCCGCGACCGCCAACAGATACGCAGTGAGCAGAACTAAAACTGCGATTGCAAACCAGAAAAACCGTTCCCACCGTTGCGCAAAGGCATAATCCCGATTGTAGTCAGCAACTCTCTCCGCCATATAGTCCGAATCCATAATGAGAACCATCTCGTCGACTTCCGACCACCTCATTATGTCATACCAGACCTGCCAAGTGTCCTCAGGTGTATTATCGGGCGCCGTCAGTTTTTCGTTTTCATAGTGATAGACCCAATCGCCTCCTGCTTTGGCAATCTGCGAAAGATCTCGTTCGCTGTTGGTCCATACATTATCCCCCATGCGGATCAGGTATTCATAATGAAAATCCCCGTACGCACTGCCTTCCTGGGATACTGCAATGCAGTCATTGAAGGCCGTTGCCACCAGATTTGCATACCGCGGAGAATCAGTAAATTCAGGATATGCAGTGTATACGTCCCTCAAATCGACGCGGCGAACAGTCATGCCCAGACCCACGAGCGCTACCAGAGCCGTGAGCAAAAAAGCCAATATTTTCAAAACCGGGCTGCGACTAAATCTTTTCCATTTTGTAACCAAGGCCCCACACCACCTTCAAATAATTTGGATTTTTGGGATCAATTTCAATCTTTTCACGAATACGGCGAATATGCACCATAACGGTGTTTTCCACACCAAAACCCGGTTCATTCCAAACGTGCTCATAAATTTCTGAGGCACTGAACACATGACCCGGATTTTCCATAAGGAACTGGACGATACGATATTCGGTAGCGGTGAGACGGACAGGTGCGCCGTCCACCTCTAAGGTTTTAGCTTGAGTGTCCAACATCAGTCCGCCCAATTGAATCACTCCGGGTCTGCTGGGTATCCCCTCTACCGTGCCCAAGGTCATATACCGTCGCAAAAGTGCTTTGACTCGAGCAGACAACTCCATGGGGTTATACGGTTTGGTCATATAGTCATCCGCACCGATGGACAGCCCGGCAATTTTATCCGCATCTTCCGCTTTTGCACTTAAGAGAAGAATTGGAACATTTTTCTCTCGACGAACCTGCATCGTAGCAGAAAGGCCATCCATACGAGGCATCATCACATCCAAAATAATCAAATGCACTATCTGCTCATGCAGAATTTCCAAGGCCTCCAGTCCATCGTATGCCCGTAACACTCGATGTCCATCCAGTTCCAAAAGTTTTGCGATGGCTCCCACGATTTCCCGGTCGTCGTCCACAACCAAAATGGTTGCCTGTTCCATGATGTACCGCCCCTTCCAAGCATATAATAGCCGTTCTTTTTGACATTCGACAGCTAAAAAGACTTACGATTTTCTTAAATATGACACAAAAAAGCCCCGCACAATCCCATGCGGGGCTCTGATTTATTCTGCAGGAGCCTGCGAAACTTCGCTTTCTGTCGCTGTAGAATCTGCAGGCAAGCTATTTGCCAAATCGTCCATGATCTCTTGAGGTGCCGCATCTACAGAATTTGCCGCAACCGACGAACTGGACGCCGTCTCAGGTTTCATCTCACTGGCTACAATCGCAGACAGGTAATATTCTCCGTCAATTTTTGTGAAAATATAGTCCTGATACTTCGTGGGTGTAATATCCATGTTGGCACTAAACTCCCCACCCGCACCGAAAGGCGACAAATAACCCACAGTAACACGCTTGGTATTTCCCTCGCGTTTAATACGCTCTACTTTGGGGAAATAGTCATTGACCGCACTGGTGACCGGCAGCAAATAAGCCTGCTTTTCAGCCACATATTCAAAGACCATACCATGGTCCTCAAAGGTTTCATACGTAAATTTAAAATCAGGGCCATACAGTTCCGCAGCCGCTTTGTCTATATCGATGGTGGGAAGATACATCGCACCCGTCTCATCATGTTCGTGACTGCTGGAATCTCCGATACAACTCCAAATCAAAGCGTTAAGGAGCGTGTTCTTATTGGCCTCATCCAAACTGTCAAAAGGGGTCGGATCGAGCGCTACCAAGTTGCGTAAACGCAATTCGTAGGACTCTTTCTCCTCAGAATCATCA
Organism: uncultured Ruthenibacterium sp.; assembly: GCF_963558415.1. Lineage (NCBI taxonomy): Bacteria > Bacillati > Bacillota > Clostridia > Eubacteriales > Oscillospiraceae > Ruthenibacterium > uncultured Ruthenibacterium sp. The sequence goes on from NZ_CAUWGY010000001.1 coordinate 77,477, forward strand.
AACAATTTGGCCCCTAATTGGATTCCACCAGAAATCACACTGAACAGACCGATAACCACCAACACGCAAACCACCGCGCCCAACACCTGACGCAGACGACGACGGCGACGCAGCGCGCTCAGCTCCTTGCCTTCAGGTTGTGTTGCCATAATTTTTCTCCTTCCGGGCTCAGCGTATCTGGCCGTCGCCCTCAATGATGTATTTGTAGCTCGTCAGTTCGCACAGTCCCATAGGGCCCCGTGCACCGAGCTTTTGAGTAGAAATTCCCATCTCACAACCAAGTCCAAATTCACCGCCATCGGTAAATCGGGTAGACGCATTGACGTAAACCGCCGCCGAATCTACTTGCGCACAGAACAAGGCAGCCGCACTCTTGTCCTCGGTGACAATCGCCTCACTGTGACCAGTAGAGTGAGCCGCAATATGTGCGATGGCCTCGGTCACATCCCCCACTACTTTGATCGCCAGGATATAATCCAGAAATTCTGTGTCAAAATCCTTTTCGCCAGCAGGTGTTCCCGGAATGATGGTCGAAGCTTCAGGGCACAAACGCAATTCCACTTGTTTTTCGTCCAACGCTTCTTTCAAGCGGGGCAAAAATACAGGAGCAATCTCCCGGTGAACCAGGCAAACCTCTTCCGCATTGCACACCGAGGGACGACTGGTTTTGGCATTGTACACAATGCGCACAGCCTTGTCCAAATCCGCCGCTTTGTCCACATATACATGGCAAATCCCTGTACCGGTTTCAATACACGGAACCTTTGCATTCTCCACACAGGCACGAATCAAGCCTGCGCCACCTCGAGGAATGAGCAAATCCACCATTCCTCGGGCTTCCATTAATTGCGTCGCACTGGCTCGCGTAGTATCCTGCACCAAATTGATAAATGTCTCAGGCACGCCTTTTTCTCGCAGAGCCTCCCGCAATGCTTCCACAATCGCTGTATTCGAGTGGATCGCCTCTTTGCCGCCTCGCAGCACACATACATTTCCGCTTTTGAGCGCAAGGGCCGCCGCATCCGCCGTCACGTTTGGTCTGCTTTCGTAAATGATAGCCACTACTCCCATAGGAACCCGCACCTTGCGAATGACAAGTCCATTGGGCCTGGTAATTTGGCTCAAAACATCTCCCACAGGGTCCTTTAAAGCAGCTACTGCACGCAGGCCATCGGCCATAGAGGCAATACGTTCCTTTGTCAGGCGCAGCCGGTCAATCATCACCGAAGAAATGGTAGCTTTGGCAGCCTCTACATCCTGATCGTTTGCAAGCAAAATATCCTTTTCATGTCGCACAAGACTGTCTGCCATTGCGCACAAAAGTTCATTTTTCTTTTCCGTGGAAAGAGCTGCTGCGGCCGCCTTGGCCGCCTTCGCCTCACACAACAGTTGATCGGTCGTCATACCTTAGCTCTCCTTTGCAAGGAACAAAGTTCCCACCGTCATTCCATCTACAATATCATACAGTCGTGTGGGGTCTTCACCATTGGCAATGACCATTGGGACCCCATGGGAAGTGGCCAGACGAGCCGCTCCCAGCTTGGTGATCATACCGCCAGTTCCCTGCCGGGTGCCTGCCCCACCTGCCGCCGCTTCCATCTCAGGCGTAATATGCTCTACAACGCTAATGAGTTTTGCATCCGGGTGCGTATGAGGATCAGCGGTATATAGGCCATTGATATCGGACAAAAGAATCAGCAAATCCGCTTTTACACTGACCGCCACAATTGCAGATAAGGTGTCATTGTCGCCCACCTTGATTTCTGCCGTGCTGACCGTATCGTTCTCATTGATGATGGGAATCGCACCCAATTCCAAAAGACGCTCCAGCGTGCTTTCAATATTGTGATGTCGATCCGGATCGTTTACATCCTCCGCGGTCAGCAACACCTGCGCCACAGTGTGATTGTAGTCGGTGAACAGCTTATCGTAAGTATACATCAACTCGCACTGTCCTACCGCAGCAGCCGCCTGCTTAGTCGCAATATCGGTTGGGCGGCTCTGCAAAAGCAGCTTGCCCACACCCATTCCAATTGCTCCCGATGAAACCAGGATCACCTGATGTCCCGCATTTTGAAGGTCCGCCAGTGTCTTACATAAAATTTCCACTCGACGAATGTTCAGCCTACCGGTGCCGTGCGCCAGTGTAGAGGTTCCCACCTTTACCACGATTCGCATATTTGTCCCCCACTTTTTGTCTCGCATATAGATATATAGTATACCATAGCTTGCTCAAGAAATCAAAAGGTTTGACGCGAACGGTTGTTTCGCCGTATAATGGGAAAAACTCTCCGGGAGGTGTTTTCCTTTGACCGAAGTTATTCAAACATCTCGCCTGACTCTGCGTCCCTTTGTGCCGCAGGATGCACCTGAAATGTACAGGGTATGGGCGTCGGATGAGCGAGTTACCCGATTTCTGCGCTGGTCACCTCACAAAAATGAGGCCGAAACACAGAAACTGGTAGACCAATGGGCCACTTCAACGGAATTTCATCAATGGGCGATTGTGCGCACACAGGATGCACAACTAATGGGCTCTATTGGGGTTGGAGTTGGAGAGGAGGATCCTTCTCTGTGGGAACCCGGCTATTGTCTCGGGTACGATTTTTGGGGACAAGGATATATGACCGAGGCGCTGGATGCAGTTGCGCATCATTTATTCTGTACTCATGGGCTTTCTAAGTTGGGCTGCTGTCACGCAGTGGAGAACCCTGCCAGCGGTCGGGTAATGGAAAAAGTAGGATTTCACTACACGCACGATGTCGTGCAACATAAATTCGACGGCACAAAGGTCCTCTGCAAAGCATATATTTTATACAAAAAGGAATATTTGAGTAAATTATGACAGAAAATGGAGTAGCAAAAGCGGTACTGTTCGGATTAGATCTGGGCGAGTACGATATGGAAAAAAGCATGGACGAGCTGTCGGCTCTGGCACAAGCATGCGGCATGGAAGCTGTGGCTCAACTGGTACAAAAGCGGGATACCCCCGAAAGTGCCACCTACCTGGGAGAAGGGAGATTGGCAGAGGGCCGCCTTTTGTGCATGAATCTTGGGGCGGAATGCGCTATTTTCGATGCCGAACTCTCTGGAAGCCAAATTCGTAATCTGGAACAAATTCTGGAAGTTCCAGTAATCGATCGCACGATGCTGATTTTAGAAATTTTTAAAAGGCGCGCAGTGACCAATGAAGGTAAATTGCAGACAGAACTTGCCACGCTGCGTTACAGACTTCCCCGCCTGGCCGGATTGGGTGAAAGTCTTTCTCGCCAAGGCGGCGGTGGGACCGGCGGAGCCGGCGCACGTCGTGGAGCCGGCGAGAGCAAACTGGAGTATGACCGACGCCACGTGCGCCGGCGCATCGAGGCCTTGAGCCAGCGCCTTGCCGAGATGGAACTTCGCCGTGCACAGACCCGCAAGAGTCGCCAAAAAAGCGGCGTGCCGATTGTCGCTCTGGTGGGCTATACCAATGTGGGAAAATCCAGCCTGTTGAATCGACTTTGCGGCGCCGAGGTTCCCGCGGCGGATATGCTGTTTGCCACGCTGGACCCCACTGCCCGCAAATTGACCCTTCCTTCCGGACTGGATGTCGTAGTAGTGGATACGGTAGGCTTTGTAAGTCGTCTTCCCCATGGGCTGGTAGAAGCCTTTAAAAGCACGCTCGAGGAAGCCGCTTACGCAGACGTAATTGTGAAAGTGTGCGATTTGTCGGATCCTGAATCCTCACAGCAGCTTGCTGTGACCGAGCAGGTTTTGGCTTCTTTAAACTGTGAAGATATTCCGCAGTTCACCGTGTACAATAAATGCGATCGGGTGTCCGGTGCGGTCCCTTTTGATACCAGCGCCATCTGCACCAGTGCTGCCACAGGATATGGAATAGAAAAACTTCTGGCGCGACTGGATGAGGTTCTTTCCGATAGAGTACGGCACATCGCGGTATTGCTGCCTTATGACAAACTAACTCTGGCCGCGCTGATTCGTTCTCAAGGGACCATGCTGACCGAAGAATATCGTTCTGACGGCGTATACTGTGAGGGAATTATAAAAGCTTCACAACTCCATCACTTTATCTCTTATTTTACGGATCCCTCTTGAAAACAAACGAAAAATATGGCATACTGCTTTAGGGAATGAAGTTCTCCCCTGGCATTTAGCCTAAACCGCTGACAAAAGCTGATGACTTCTGTGATTTTTGAAATCGCAGGGGCATTGGCTTTTTTTGTTCCCTGCAAAAGGAGGAAAAAATGTTATTTTCACTTGCGCTGATTTTTTTATGCGGCATGGGACTTGGTAGTTTGTTTCAACGGCTACGACTGCCGGGACTTCTTGGAATGTTGCTGACGGGGATTGTGCTCGGGCCATCGGTACTGAACCTACTGGATGAGTCCATCTTAGGAGTATCAACGGACCTGCGCCAAATTGCCCTGATCATCATTTTGACTCGCGCCGGACTGAACCTGGATCTGGCGGATCTGAAAAAAGTGGGACGACCGGCGTTTCTGCTCTGTTTTGTACCCGCCAGCTTTGAAATTTTAGGTGCCCTGGTATTAGGCCCTCGCCTGCTGGGGTTAACCTTTGTGGAGTCTGCGGTACTAGGCACCGTAATCGCCGCAGTATCCCCAGCGGTTGTAGTTCCAAAAATGCTGAAGCTAATGGACGAAGGCTATGGAACGAAGCAAAGCATTCCCCAAATGATTTTGGCGGGCGCATCGGTAGATGATGTGTATGTAATCGTTTTGTTTGCGTCCTTTTCTGGACTGGCCGCCGGAAATGGTTTTTCGCCAATGGCCTTTTTTGAAATCCCCACCGCCATCGTGCTAGGTGCCGCAGGCGGAGTACTTTGCGGCTGGTTTTTGGCCATACTGTTTCGCCGAGTCCATCTCCGGGACAGCGCCAAAGTCGTCTTGCTTTTAAGTTTTTCATTCCTTTTGGTAACTTTTGAAAATGTTGTCCCAGCTCCTATTGGTTTTTCAGGTCTTTTGGCCGTCATGTCCATGGGAATCACGCTACAATACCGTCGCCGTGAAGCAGCAGCAAGACTCTCGCTGAAATATTCAAAGCTTTGGGTGGCTGCGGAACTTCTTCTGTTCGTGCTGGTTGGGGCGGCCGTAGATGTCAAAGCTGCGGCAGCCAGCGGTCTGGCCGCAATTTACCTGATTCTGGGGGCGCTGTGTTTTCGTATGGTGGGAGTATTCCTGTGTACTCTGGGCACCTCCTTATCGAGCAAAGAGCGATTGTTCTGCATGTTGGCCTACACCCCCAAAGCAACGGTACAGGCAGCAATTGGGTCCGTTCCACTGGCCATGGGGCTCGCCTGTGGCCAGACCATTTTGACCGTAGCCGTGCTTGCAATCCTTATCACGGCCCCACTGGGCTCGATTGCCATCGAAAGAACCTATCAAAAATGGTTGAAAAAGGCATAACAAAAGACCGCTCTGCTTAAAAGCAGAGCGGTCTTTTTTAAACAAGCCTCTCACTCGTCCGAATCACACGCCACTCAGTGAACGTCTTTCTATAAATTTGCAACCTTTTGATTTGCCAGCATAAAAGCATTTTGTGTAAAAAATCCTTCTCACTGGAATTTAAGCGCAACAATCAGAACAAACCGCTGATTACGCCGTTTTCGTCCACATCGATTCCCTCAGCCGCTGGTTTTTTCGGCAGGCCCGGCATGGTCATGATGCTTCCCATAACCGCTACCACAAAGCCCGCGCCCGCGCTCAACCGAATTTCGCGCACATTCATGGTAAAGCCCTCCGGCGCCGCCAAAAGCTTTGCATTATCACTGAAAGAGTATTGCGTTTTTGCAATACAGACTGGAAGTTTGTCATATCCGGCAGCGCTTAAATCTCTCAATTGTCTTTCTGCCGCAGCGGAGAATGTTACATCTTTTGCGCGATAAATATTTCGGCACACAGCCCTAATTTTATCTGCTACGGGCATCTCATCGGGATAGGTGAACCGAATTGGACGTTTTTCCAAAATTCCCAAAACATCTTCAGCCATCTCCAAACCGCCTTCGCCGCCCTTGGCAAACACTTGGCTAAGAGCACAAGGAACCCCCAACTGAGTACAGAAATCACGCAGGAACTGATGCTCTTCCTGAGAATCCGTGGGGAAGGCGTTAATGGCCACGCACACAGACATGCCAAATTGTTTTTGCATATTTTCTACATGACGGGCCAAATTGGCGCTACCTGCCTCCAGATACTCAAGATTCGGTACGCCCAGTTGCTCTTTGGGACATCCGCCATGGTGTTTCAATGCGCGCACCGTAGCCACTACCACCACAGCAGAAGGAGCAATTCCCGCCATTCGGCACTTAATATCCAAGAATTTTTCAGCACCTAAGTCCGCGCCGAAACCTGCTTCCGTGACGACATAGTCCGCCAATTTCATTCCGAGTTTGGTCGCAATTACACTATTGCACCCATGGGCAATATTTGCAAACGGGCCACCATGAACCAATGCGGGCGTATGCTCCAGCGTCTGCACAAGATTGGGATCAAACGCATCTTTCAGCAAGGCCGCCATAGCTCCCGCCGCTCCAATCTGTCCGGCAGTAACCGGTTCACCTGCATAAGTATAACCTATCACAATACGAGCCAAACGTGCCTTCAAATCGGCCAAGTCGGTCGCCAGACAGAATATGGCCATCACTTCACTGGCCACAGTAATATCAAAACCATCCTCCCGAGGGGTTCCATTGACCTTACCACCCAGACCGTCCGTAATAAAACGGAGTTGGCGGTCGTTCATATCCACACAGCGTTTCCAAGTTATACGGCGCGGATCAATATTTAACGCATTGCCTTGATAAATGTGGTTGTCCACCATTGCCGCCAGAAGGTTGTTGGCAGCACCAATAGCGTGCAGGTCTCCTGTGAAATGCAAGTTGATGTCCTCCATGGGAACCACTTGTGCATATCCACCTCCGGCTGCACCGCCTTTTACACCAAATACAGGTCCAAGGCTCGGTTCACGCAAAGCAAGAATCACGTTTTTTCCCATTCGATGCAGCGCATCTGCCAGGCCTACACTGGTGGTAGTTTTGCCTTCACCTGCAGGTGTAGGACTGATAGCAGTCACTAGGATCACCTTTGCATCCGGTTTATCCGACATGGATTTTACCAAACGATGGTCCACTTTTGCCTTATAACGGCCATAAGGAATCAGATGCTCCTGTGAAAGACCCAGACGTTCGGCAACGGTGTCAATGGAGTCCATCACAGCCTCCTGTGCGATTTGAATGTCGCTTTTCATGGCAATGCTCCTTCTTTCTCGGAAATGTTTCCTGGTTATAAACAAATCTTACCAAATCGGACGGACAAATACAAGACGAGCAACCATGTACATTGACTTTTTAGCCGCACAACAGTACAATATTTGTAAAGGATAGGACGCCGAAAAAGCTTTGCTTTTTCCGTGGAAATGAGGTTTCGGATGAACATTCAGATCATTGTGGACAGTTGTTGTGACGCAACCGGCGCTTTGCGCAATGTTTTGGGACTTTCTCTGGCCAGTTTAAAAATTACCGTAGGAGAAAATTTTTATGTAGACGACGGTTCTATTGACACGGGTGTTTGAGGGGCGGATATGAAAGCCTGCAGAACAGCGCCATCCACGGCTTGTCCTGCCCCGGAAGAGTATGCTGCGCTGATGAGCAAGGCAGATGCCAGCTTCGTGGTTACTTTGTCCAGCAAATTATCCGGAAGTTACAACGCTGCCTGTGTGGGACGTGAACTTGCTTTGGAACATAGTCCGGAGAAACGAATTCACGTGTTTGATTCGGAAAGCGCCTCTGCCGGCGAAACCCGTATTGCTCTTTTGCTGCGGGATATGATTGACGGTGGCATGAACTTTGACGAAATCGTGGAAAAAGCAACTGCCTTTATTGCTGATATGAAAACCCATTTTGTGCTAGAGGACTTGGGCAACCTTGTAAAAAATGGTCGTATTTCCCGTACTGCGGGGTTTGTGGGAACAATGCTGAACCTGAGACCCATTATGGGAGAAAACGGACACGGAGAAATCATTCCTTTGGAAAAAGTACGTGGCACCGCTAACGCTATGCGCCGTCTTGTGGAACTGGTTGCCGAGGAAACTGCACATCTCCCCGCTGCCAGCAAACTTCTGGTTTTGAGTTACTGTAATTGTCAAGAACGCGCTGTACAGTTAAAAAAATCCTTTTTGGAAAAGTGTACTGCATTTAGAGATGTTATTATGGTCCCCACAGGTGGACTTTCCACGGTCTATGCGAACGACGGCGGCATTGTAATTGCATTTTAATCAAAATTTAAAGTCCGGATGGCCTTGCCATTCCGGACTTTTTTACTACCTCTTATAAATACATATGGGAACCGGCGGAAACCCAGACCTTGACGCAAAACGTTCCACCGACACTTCATATCTCTCATTAGGCAAAGAACCCACAAAATCCAATACGGCATCTCGTTCGTCTGTTCCCTGCAAACCTCCAGAATAAGTGCACACAGTCATGACTCCACCGGGCCGAAGCAATTCCAACGCTGTTTGTAGGGCCGGAATGCTGATTTTCGGCACGGTAAACACGCCATGATCTCCACCCGGCAGGTACCCCAAATTGAACATAATTGCATCCACGGTACCCTTTTGTGCGTATTCCGCTAAGTTAGCGTGACTGTCACAGACTACTTTGGCTTGAGAAAGCCCAAGCGACCGCAATCTGTTACAGGTGGAGTGTACTGCGGCAGGCTGAATATCCATCGCGAGAACCTTCCCCTTTGGCCCCACCAATTCACACAAAAAAACTGTATCGTATCCGTTCCCAGCCGTCGCATCTATGGCAACCATACCCGGCCGCACATGATCTCGTAAAAACGCGTGCGCGATACTGAGCGCATTACGCTGCGGCTGCACTTGCCGTATCATTTGCTGCCCTTGTTCCCGAAATCCGAACTTTTCCAAGAATGCCCGCAACGCCGGATCCTGAGTAGAGGGGGCAGTCAATGTTTCTTTTGGGCCCACAGAGCTTCTTTTCAGTGCCTGACGAAAAAGATATGTCCCGTATCCTTTTCGTCTCCATGCTGCGTCCACTTGGATCTCTTGCAAAAAATTCCCTGCAAGCTCCATCCGGCCCAACACAACATCGTCTTTCATGAGAACGAAACGTCTGGCCGAAGCGACCGATTCCTCCTTTATCCAAAGCATGATGATCCCTCCTGCCAAAAGAAAATCCTCCGGCACAGCCGGAGGATTATTTATTTCAGACTGCGCCAAAATCCGTACTCATTTTTGGAAAAGCCTCGCTTTTCTAAAAATTCCTGACTACGGATATTCACTCTGGGGCAAAATGCATAAACACTGGAGCAGCCAATTGTTTTCAAATGCGTGGTAACACTCAGCAGCATACCCCCGCCAATATTTCGCTCTCTCCAGTCATCCTTCACATAAAAAGCATTGATATATCCAACATTTGCACATTCGCACAGTGACGAACGCACCTCAATGTCCGCAAATCCAACAGGTTCGGCTCCATTGTAGGCCATGACTACACGGCGACCAGACTGTTCCAAAGCCTCTTGCAAACGTTCCAAGAAATTCTCTTTTGCAACCGGACTTTTCCGATACGCACAAACCAGCTCGTACAGTTTGTCTGCCTCGGCCATGGTCACATTACGCACGATCATCCTTCGCCGCCTCCTCCGTCAGAAAGAAATCAAATGCCCCGTAAATCCATAAATCGCCAGCGCCAAGATGCCAATATACAAAAGTGTGACCGGTAAGCCGCGAAACGTCTGAGGAACATCCTCATTGTCCAATTTCCGTGCACCCTCTCGCACTACCAGAACGGCCAAAACATAGCCCACACCACTGCCCAAAGCAAATCCCATCGTCTGAAGCAAGTTGAAATTGCGCGTAGTGCCAATCAGCAATGTTCCCAGAATACACGTATTGAAGGTGGCCATGGGCAGTACGGCCACAATATCTTTCGCACCCGAAGAACGGAAAAAAAGCACTACCAGAATCAGTACGATAAAAAATGCCACCGCACTGCACAACACCAACACCAGTGGACGGATATAAGAACTATAAGGCTGTTCGCTGAGCCAAAGGTTCACAAAATAAGCCATGGGGGCGCTAATGAGCTGTACACTGCACAACAGCACGCCAAAAGTCAGGGAGTCCACTTCTGGATCATCCGCTAATTTGACCAGACGGGAAACACCCAATGCGCGAGTAAACACCGCATTTTGCGCAAAAATACCCACTACCGCATAGAAAAAGAAGGGTCCGAGAGCTTTTAAAACTTCTGTCATGCCTGCCGTTTCGCCCCCAGTCCCATTTGTCTTTTAACGATGTTAACGCCACCACGCCACACTGCGATCATCAGCGCAAGTAAAATAAATCCACCGCTGGGCAACTGTGCCATAGGGAACAACGGCATACGGGTAAGCGTATACCCAAACAATACACCTGTACCCAAAAATTCTCGCATAATTGCCGTCATATACATGGCCAGGACGTAACCGGCTGTCGTAATAATACCTTTTCGGAAAGCCGTCCGAATACGTTCGCGCTGCGGCCGCTCATATCGTTTCAAAATGATTGGATCCGCCACTAGCAAAGGCAGATACAATCCCAAAAGCGTGATATCCGCACTGCTAAACAAATGCTCCATCACCCACATAACGCCGGCATACACCGCCGCGCTGGTGACTGCATAGGTCAATCCGCGGAACCGGAAATAGGAAAATCGGCTGAGAAAAGCCGCAATCACACGCGTGGGGGTAAGCAACAACACCACTGCGACCGCCAGCATCGTTGCATTTTTCACACTGATTGCTGCCACCACCAGTGGAGCAAGACCCAGTCCCTGCATCACCACAGGGTTATTGAGTAAAATACGATCTCTCTTAATTTTTCGGGCCAGTTCGTGATCAACTTCAGGTTTCATGGGATCAATGTTCACGAACTCACCTCCTCACGGCGTATCCGCCTTGAAAACAGGCGATCCAGATAACCGGACAACGCGTTAATGCACAGAATGGCAAAACACACACCTGTATCATAAGTGCCGATGTATCGGAACATCATGGTCATAATTCCCAGCAAAATTCCATAGACGAGATGTGCGCGCCGATTCTTTGGCCGCGTAACTCTTTCATTGATAAGAAAAACCGACGCATACAAAATGGCACCTGTGAGCAATTCATATTTTACCGATTGATAGCGCACATAAAGGTGTTCCCATGGGACAGCCAGTCCAATGCTATCGATGCGCGGGAAAAGAAAAGCCACCAATGCACATGCACCTAAAAATCCCACTGGAATAGAAAAGTCAATATCACGACGCATCCACAGATACATCGCACAAGCCAAAATGACCAGCAGCGCCGTAGTGCCCATGGGACCCGCATAATTTCCAAGCACTAAGTTCCAGGCACGTACATTGGGTGTACCACCAGCCTGCAGACTGTGTGCAGCGCTCTCTACAATCGTGGCATTTTCCGTGGAAAATACAGACATGGTCGTAAAAGGAACCGGATACATAAACACCTGCTCCGGCCAACTCACTGCGGCCACTGCATAACCTACGGCAGAAGGATTGAATGGATAATGTCCATACCCGCCAAATGGGGCTTTGGCCACCAAAACAACCACCATGGCCGTAACAATTACAATATAATAGCTCAACGTGGCGGGCATTAACATCAGCATCACCAACACCGCAGGAATGCTGCTGTTCTCTGTTCGATCATGTGGCCGCCCCCGCAGCCAAGCAACCAATCGGTCACAAAATGCCGCGGTAATGGCTCCAATCAAGCACATGACCGCCGGACGTGCCCCATATAGATAGCAGGATACCGCCAGCAAAGGCAGCATCATCCAAACAATATCCCGGTTCTGCTCCCGCGGGGACAAAGGTCCCAGCGGCAAACTCGTCTCCGAGCTCATAGCTTCGCCTCTCTCTCCAAAACAAATTGCCTGAACAAGTTATTCGCAGGCGTGCCGAATCGCTGCCATCGCCGCCGCAGGGTCCTGAGCACAGAACACCGCACTGCCAGCAACCAAAACGGTAGCACCTGCTTTTGCACACGCAGGTGCTGTGGCCTCACCAATACCACCGTCCACTTCGATTTCGAGATCCTGTCGGCCAATACGGTTGGCCTCCTCTCGAATAGCTGCAATCTTATCGATGGCAGAAGGCATGAACTTCTGTCCGCCGAAGCCAGGCTCCACGCTCATGACCAACACCATATCCAAATCATTCAAATACTCAAACACTGCCTGTGCGGGCGTGGCCGGTTTGATGCACAGTGAAGCTTTCGCCCCAACCGCATGGATTGCGTCGATGGTCTCACGCACAGGGCTATCAGCCTCTACATGAAAGGTGATCAAATCCGCACCTGCATCCCGAAATGCCTGCACATATTTGAGCGGATTCTGAATCATCAGATGCACATCATAGAACGTGTCATCCACCGCTTTGTGCAAACACTTAAGCACCGGAACACCCAAAGAAAGATTGGGCACAAACAAACCATCCATCACGTCAATATGCAACCAGTCCGCACCGCCATCCACTACATTGCGGCAATCACGACCAAGATTTGCAAAGTCCGCCGACAGGATCGACGGTGCAATTTTCACCATATGAAACACCTCGTGTTTTTAAAAAACTTCTGTTTATTATACGCCTTTTTCACTGAAAAGGCAAATTCAGGGCGTTCCCTCCAACAGATTCGCCGTAATCGACACCGTTTTTCCGTTTTCGTATTTGTAAATCTCCAAATCAATGGTGTCGCCGCTCTTTTTCTCTTTGAGAATCGCCTGTAAATCCGCAGCGGCAGCCAGCTCCTGTCCATCCGCTTTTACAATTACGTCTCCAACCTTCACATCCTGATTCAAAAGATCGCTTTCCGGAAGGATCTCTGCAATGTACAAACCCTGCGCAGGAAGGCCACGGTCCGGCCCGGTGACCGAAGACAACGCAATGACGGTAACTCCCAGTGTCATTCGATCTCTTACATATCCATAAGCAATCAAGTTTTCGACCACTGGTTTTGCGTCCGAAATCGGTATGGCAAAACACAAGCCCTCATAATCTGAACCGCTAAGCTTGGCCGAACTAATTCCAATAACCTGTCCAAAGCGATTTACTACTGCACCGCCGGAATTTCCGGGATTGATGGCAGCGTCAGTTTGAATCAAATTCATTGTAATGACGCTTCCATCGGACATCTGAATGGGCACCTGCCGATTCAGCCCCGAAATAATTCCCTGCGTAACGGTTCCTGCCAAACGGCCTGCCGCATTTCCGATGACCACTGTACGCTCTCCCACTTCCAATGTATCGGAATTTCCAAATGTCGCAGGAACCAAGTCTTCTGCTTCAATTTTAATCACCGCCAGGTCCGACTGGGTATCCTGCCCGATGATTCGTGCGGAAAATTCTCGTCCGTCGTTCAAAATCACACTCAATGCACTGGCGTCTTCCACCACGTGAGCATTGGTCACAATGAACCCCTCTTCGTTCAAAATCACCCCGCTGCCATAGGCAGCCACAGAAAGGCTTTGAGGTACGTATACATTGATGCAAACCACGCTTGGTCCCACATCGCGCGCAATCTGTGTGGTCGGAAGTCCATCGTCCATATCCTCTGGCAATTCCTGCAACTCAAACGTAGGCGCGCTCTCCCCTGCACCGGAAGGACTTTGGGAGCGCATCCAGAAGGGATCTTCTCCCCTCCAAAGCTGTACGGCCGTAACGCCCAAAAACAAAAGTGCCGCCATACCCAAACACAACAGCGTAATTACCAAAGGCGCCCGATTGCGCTTTGGACCACCTTCGGGCGGCACATATGTATACTCCGGCGGCCTGTACCCCTCCGCTGCGTCGGGCTCCTGCCACGGCCCATATTGCTGGTGCATAATTACTCCCCTTTCTCCTCTTCCGGGCCCTGGCCCTGTGGTTCTGCCTTTGTGCGAATCTGCTTCGCTTTATTTTTCTCCTGTACTGCGACCGGTAAGGTGAAATTAAACTGGCAATATTCGCCTTCTTTGCTCTCCACCCAAATATTTCCGCCAGACAGGTTAATGAGCACCTTACAAATATGCAGACCCAAACCACTTCCCATGGTATTGAGTCCCCGGCTTTTGTCCTCTTTGTAAAAACGGTCGAACACATAAGGCAACGCATCCGCACTGATTCCACTTCCTGTATTTCGGATGCCTACGGTGACCATTCCCTTGCCCTGCGTAACGGAAAAGCGAATCTCTCCGCCTACATTGCAAAATTTGATGGCGTTGTCCACAATGTTGTAGATGACCTGATACACCAGATCCTCATCCGCATAAACCATGGTCTTTGTCGGTGCAAATCCGCTGATTTGAATTTTGTTTGCCTCTAATCGCTGCTCTGCACCAAATACAACACTGGTAATGCTCTCCCAGATATCATAATTACGGGCATTGACTTGATATTCGCCCGCTTCCAGTTTTGTGATATCCAGCATATTTTTAATCAAACGTGTCAAACGTCCCACTTCTTCGGAAACAATTCCAAGATAATGGTCTCTGCTTTCCGGGGGAATCGTACCATCCAGCATTCCATCAATAAACCCTTTGATCGTGGTCATAGGAGTTCGAAGTTCATGCGCAATGTTGCCCATAAAGCTGTGTCGGGAAGAATCGATTTTCTCCAAGTTGGCCGCCATATTGTTGAACGTAACTGCCAACTGTGCCAATTCGTCCTCTCCCTCTTCCGGCACTCGTGCGGAAAAATCTCCATTTCCGAACCGCTTGGCCGCGTCGGAAATGCGCCGCAAAGGAGTGGTCATACGGGAAGTGAGCACAATGGACAGCACGCTGGATACCATCAGCATCAGGCCTGCGGACAAAATAAATGTGGATAAAAGATTGGCTACATACTCACTGAGCGCATGCGCATCGGACGCAGCAAAAGCATATCCTTGTACAGCGCCCGACTCATCCAGCATCGCCTTTCCCGCCACATAGCATCGATTGCCCAAAAGGCCGTTCAGCGTTCCAAGTTCTGTATAAACCCCGTTTCTGGCAGCCGCCATCGCCTTGCCCGGCAAAGTCGCTCCTAAATAACGCGAGGGATCTGTAGCACTGCACAAAATAATATTTCCCGTCGCATCGGTAAAAAAGATCATGGTTCCTGTCGCACGAGAGGTGATGACAATCCCTCTGGTCACATCCTCCACGCGCTCATTCTCCGTGGAGTTGAGGTCCGAGGCCTCCTGCATAACCAAGATGGTATTGTCTACGGTCTGCAAAAGTTTTGCTTCGTTTTCGCTGCGAAAATACCCCATGGATAAATAGAGCTGTATAAATCCCATCAACGCAATACTACATAAAAGCAGAATGGCCGTTGAGTAAAAATAGCGAGTGGTAATGCTCTTTCGCATGCGTGCTGTCCTTTCTACTCCGCGAAATGTTTCCGCAGAGACATCACTCTTTTACTTCAAATTTATAGCCTACACCCCAGACGGTTTTCAAACTCCACTGGTCGCTGGTGCCTTCCAGCTTTTCACGCAACCGTTTGACGTGTACGTCAATGGTACGGGAATCTCCATAATATTCAAATCCCCATACCTCATCCAAAAGTTGATCTCGTGTAAACACACGATTGGGATGGCTTGCCAGATAATACAGCAGCTCCAGTTCTTTGGGCGGAGCATCCACTACTTTTCCTTTGACCTTCAGCTCATAACGGGTTAAATCCACGGACAAATTGTCGTAGGAAATCACCCCGTCTGGCGTAGCCTGTGCCGGTACGCAGCGGCGCAGCACAGCTTTGATCCGCGCCACCACCTCTTTGGAATCAAAAGGCTTGACTACATAGTCATCAGCCCCCAACTCAAGTCCCAACACTTTATCAAAAGTTTCTCCCTTAGCGGTCAACATAATGACCGGTGTATTGTCCACTGTCCGAATTTTCCGGCAGACTTCCCAACCGTCCATTTTGGGCATCATGATATCCAGAAGGACCAGATTGGGCTTTTCTCTTTCAAACGCGGCAAAAGCTTCTTCGCCATTGTTCGCGATGCATGTTTCATATCCTTCTTTCGCCAGATACAGCCGAAGTAATTCACAAATATTTTTGTCATCATCAGCAATCAAGATTTTTTCGTTGGCCATATGACGCACTTCCTTTCCCCTTAGCTCTTGGCGCAGCACGCCAGACGTTGTTCTTATTATAACGGATAAATGTGTATAAAAAAAGTATTTCAAACCTCGCGAAGAATTTTGTATTCGCGCGTTGCACCCGGCTCCTTCTTTTTGTATAATAAATGGGAATATACGCGCAGAGCGCTGCAAAGAAAAGAGGAATTCATCACTATGAAGCTCGGTATCGTGGGTCTTCCCAACGTGGGAAAAAGCACCCTGTTTAACGCCATCACTAGCACGAAAAATGCGGCGGCGGCCAACTATCCTTTTTGTACCATCGACCCCAACACTGGTATTGTCCCTGTGCCTGACGCACGGCTGGACAAGCTGGCTGAAATTTGGGATACCAACAAAAAGACTCCTGCGATTGTGGAATTTGTAGACATTGCCGGTCTTGTAAAAGGTGCCTCTCAAGGCGAGGGCCTTGGCAATAAATTTCTGGGAAACATTCGCGAATGTGACGCCATCGTGCACGTAGTACGATGCTTTGATGGCACGGACATCGTTCACGTAGAAGGCAGCGTAGATCCGCTGCGCGATATTGAAACCATCGACACCGAACTGATTTTGAGCGACCTTGAAGTCGTATCGAATCGGGCGGCCCGCTTTGCCAAGGCGGCCAAAACCGGAGATAAGAAGGCTGCTGCCTCTGCTGCATGGCTGAATGCTCTGGCTGAACATTTGGGACAAGGAAAAAACGCCCGGACCTTTGCCTTTGATGAAAGCGACGATGATCAGGCTCTTCAACTTCGTGAAATGGGACTTTTGACTGCGAAACCGGTCATTTATGCTGCCAATATGAGTGAAGATGACCTGATGAGTGGCATGGAGGATAATCCCCATTATCAGGCGGTAAAAAAGCTTGCTGCCGAAGAGGGAGCTGAATGCATTCCCATCTGTGCCAAAACAGAAGAGGACATTGCGGATTACACTCCGGAGGAAAAAAAGGAATTTCTTGCGGAAATGGGCATTGAAGCCACCGGCCTTGACAACTTGATCAAAGCCAGCTACAGCCTGCTGGGTCTGATTAGTTTCCTCACAGACGGCAAAAAGGAGTGCCGCGCTTGGACCATCCGTCGTGGCACCAAGGCTCCTCAGGCCGCTGGAAAAATCCATTCGGACTTCGAGCGCGGTTTTATTCGTGCATCGGTGGTACGCTACGATGATTTGGCCGCCTGCGATTTCAGCATGGCAAACGTTAAGGCCAAAGGGCTTCAGCGAACAGAAGGAAAAGAATATGTGGTACAGGACGGCGACATCATTGAGTTCCTGTTTAACGTATAATGGGAGAGGACGATCGAATGAAAAAAATTGGATTGCTGGGTGCAATGCCGGAAGAGATTGAAAAATTGTATCTTCAGATGGAAAACCGCAGACAGCATATGTGTGGTGGAGTAACGTTCTATGAGGGAACATTGTCGGGCAAATCCGTAGTCCTGTGCTGTGCCGGTATGGGGAAAGCACAGGCTGCCGCCGCGGTCCAGTTGCTGATCACTTCATTCGGTGCGGACGCGATTGTATTTTCCGGCATCGCGGGCAACATGAGCAGCCGCGTAGGGATTGGCGATGTAGTCATTGGTGGAACCGTGGTTTACCACGACGGTGAACCTCGCATGTTTGCGCAGAGCTATCCGCATTTAGAAGAATTCCATTCCGATGCATCTCTCGTAGCCGCTGCGGAAAAAGCATGCTCTGAAAACAACATTTCTTATATCGTCGGAAAAATTGCAACAGGAGACTGTTTTGTGGGCGACAGCGCAACAAAGCAATCGATCGCCGCCAAATGCGCGCCCGATTGTGTAGAAATGGAAGGCGCTGCCGTGGCGCATATCGCGGCAAAAAACGACGTTCCTTTTGTGATTTTGCGCGCTATGAGTGACAATGCCGACGAGAATGCCTTTGAAACGCTGGTTGTGAAGCAGTTTGATATTAGTGAATACTGCGACCGGGCGGCTCACATCTGTGCCTCACTGATCCGCTCGCTGTAAAAAAGTCCTATGCACCTGGTAAAATTTTGTTCATCCAACATTTTCATGTCGTAATTTTTCATTGGATGTCGTATGATTAAAAGGCGGATGGATCTCGACGATGTCTTGGCCGATTTCCTTTCGCCTTGATTTTTTTGGAAAGGACGGGTTTTCCCATGTGGCAGGAAAAAAACCGAGCCTTGTTTGCTCAATGTCTCAACGGACTGGCTTCGGACCCCTATGTAAAGCAAATGGAACCGATTCATCAACATGTAGAGGGCGTAAGCTGTTACGACCACTGCCTGTTTGTCTCCTATTTGGCCTTTACTTTGTGCCGAATCACTGGACTCGATTACCGCGTTGCTGCACGCGGAGGCCTTTTGCACGATTTATATTTGCAAAACTGGGCCGAGACCAATATCAACCGACTACGCCGTCTTTGGCTGCACCCTCATATGGCTCTGGCCAACGCACGGCGCTTTGGATTGAGCCCCAAAGAGGAGAACATCATTCAAAGTCATATGTGGCCCGTAGGTCGCACGCTTCCGAAAAGTTGGGAAAGTGTTATGGTGAATTTGGCAGATAAAACTGCTGCCACGGTGGAAATGCTGCATTTGGTGCGTATATTGGGCGTACAGAAAAATTTGGAACTTCTCAAGCAAGCATAAAAAAACCGGAAGCCAATGGCTTCCGGTTTTACTTTTAGTTATAAAAACGCTTTTAACTCCCCAAGGTATTCATTCTCAGCATGCTGTAACCGCTGGGCAAGAGCCACTGCTCCCTGGTTTGCATCCGGATGAGATTTGATTGCTTTGGTCATATCGGTCACACCCATCTGTGCCCCCTGAATCAACATTTCCGCCAACTTTTGGGAAGATTGGTCGGTCATGGTTTTCATTGCAATCCCCATATGTGCTCCCCACTTGGTGAGCTTGCTTTGCGTTTTGGCCGCCTGCCCTTCCACTGCCAACATGGCATGCGCGCGCTTTGCTACATCCTCATAGGTTTCAAGTTCTTTATGCAGATGGTCTTTCATCTCATTTTCCTGGGCAATGCTTAAAAGCTGGTGAGCCGTGGTACGACCCATCTCGGCATTTTTCACTACTTCATTTAACAGCTCTACCGTCTGCTCTTCCATGAAAAGCCCTCCTTTTCGGTGTTTGTGTTATTTTTCCCGAAAAGCAGAGCATTATACTCTCACGCCATTTTTAAAGTACAAAATCTCGAATATACGATTAAAATTTGGATATTACAGCAGTCCAGCCTTAGCCATTCGACGTTCCAGCATCCGTCCCAGTGCATAGGCGCAGGCAGCTTTGCACACATCCGGCAAAACAAAGGGTGTGACACACCAAGCAAGGCTTTGCGCCAAAGAATTTCCAGTCACAACCATGAACCAAGCTGTGCCAAAGCCATAGCACAATATCAACCCTACAGCCATACCCAATGCAGTGACAGCGGGTTTATTCCACTGGCGGGCCGCCGCCGTCACTCCAGCGATGGCGATGTAGCCAATTACATATCCTCCGGTCTGGCCGAACAGCACCGCCGGGCCGGCCATCATTCCAGCAAATACAGGCACACCCACAAGTCCCAACATCATATAGACGGTCAACGAAACCAACGCCCAGCCCGGCGTCATCAACATTCCTGCCAGATAAGCACCCAACACGGCAAGGTTAAAAGGGACCGGCCCAATGGAAAGTTGAATTTGGGACAAAACTGCTGTCACCGCGGCCAAAAGCGCCGCCTGTACCAGATTTCTCGCTTGACTCTTTCTCACAAAACTCCTCCTTATTTGACACGGATACTGACCTCTCCAAAGGACAGTTCTTCCATTTCTCCTGCTTCATTTTTTACCATCAAATGCCCATCTTCGGTGATGGAGCAAGCATGGGCCGGCCTTTGTATGCCATTTTGTATAACAAAAATATCCTTGCCAGGCACCAGATTGTGTTCGATGTAATCTTTCATAAACGGTGTTTTCGGCAGCTCATTGGCCATAATCAGAAGTTCATTGGCAATTTCCGCCGCAATCCGGCAGCGTTGCACGGACTCGCCCGGATCAAAAATTGCCCCCGCAATATTTTTTAATTCGGGTGGGAAGCCGCCTTCCTGCTCCAGAAGGTTCAGTCCGGTCCCCACTACCACATAATCCACGCCGCCGCTCTCCATGTCCGCTGCCGCCTCGGTTAAGATTCCACAGCATTTCTTTCCGTTGCGGTACAAATCGTTCACCCATTTGATTTCCAATTCTTTTCCGCAAACTTTTTTGATCGCACGATACACAGCTACGGCGGCCGCACTGGTCACCGGAACGACACATTCCATGGGAAGGTTGCTGCGCAGCAACATCGTCAAATACAGTCCCGTACCGGGCGGTGAAGAAAAACTACGGCCGCGACGGCCGCGACCACCGGTCTGTGCATCTGCCACCACCAGCGTTCCATGTGGCGCGCCTTGCGCTGCCAGCTCTTTGGCGGTCAAATTGGTGGATACCACCTCTTTTTCCACAATCAGCATCGGCACTTGTTGGGTCAAATAGGGCCGAACGCCTTGTTCCGAAAGCACCTCGCTTGTTTGACACATCGTATATCCTTTGTTTGGAACCGCTTCGATACAATGCCCTTGCTTTTGCAATTCCTTAATTGCTTTCCACACCGCAGCTCGGGAAATTCCCAGTTGTTGAGCCAACATTTCACCGGAAAAAGCCTGTTCCCGATGGGTTTCCAACAAGCTTAAAATTTTTTCCTTTGTACTCATTGCGTCCTCCCAAGTTTATTCTTTTTCTATTATAAGTATTTGCGCCGCCAATTGTCAACCATTTATAAAATTTAGGTTTACATTTATCAAAAAAGAAAACTCCCTCCCGGGAGTTCTCTTTTTTATGTTCAGCGAATCGTAATTAGTTCGTAGTCACGTGTACCCAGTCCAATTTTCTCGCCGTGCTCCACACACGTTTTCCAGTTCGTCTCGGGCGCACTGTTGCAGAAATGGTCATGGTGGTCGCATGCACCATCCTTGTGCAGATTGTCATACAATTGGCTGTGCGGTAAAATCGGCATATGGTTGCACGCATCGGCACAAGCCACATCCAATGCAACCGGATCAAAGCTTGCAAACATACCTACATCCGGAATAATGGCCACATCATTTTCTGGATGGCAGTCACAATTGGGAGAGACCTGATTGACAATGTTAATATAGAAAGCCGGACGACCATCCACCACTGCCTTCGCATATTCAGCCATTTTGCAATTTAGTTCATCGTTTGCATGATAATTTTGATTGGCAATGGCATCAAAGTTACACGCACCGATACAACGCCCGCATCCTACACATTTTTCATGATCGATTTGCGCGCGTTTTTCCTGGTCAAAGGAAATCGCACCATGGGCGCAATTGCGCTCACACATGTGGCAGCTTCTGCACAGCGCTTTATCCACGTCGGGCTTTCCGCCGCAATGCATCTCCATCTTTCCTGCACGAGATCCGCATCCCATGCCAATGTTTTTGATTGCGCCACCAAAACCAGTGCTTTCATGACCTTTAAAATGAGCCAAAGAAATAAATATGTCAGCATCCATTACTGCACGCCCAATTTTGGCATTTTTGACATATTCTCCACCATCGACCGGAACCTCTACTTCATCGGTTCCCTTCAATCCATCTGCAATGATCACATGGCATCCCGTAGAAAACGGAGAAAAGCCATTTTCATAAGCAGCATCCATATGATCCAGTGCATTTTTTCTCCGGCCCACATACAGGGTGTTGCAATCCGTCAAAAAAGGTTTGCCACCCAGACTTTTGACTACATCTGCCACCGTCTTTGCAAAGTTAGGACGAAGATAAGAAAGATTTCCCGGTTCGCCAAAATGAATTTTGATCGCTGCAAATTTGTCCTCAAAGTCAATTTTTTCTATACCCGCACGGCGTATCAATTTTTCAAGCTTCTGCTGCAAATTTAAACCAGGATAAGCGCGCATATCCGTAAAATACACTTTTGCCTTTTCCATTTAAATGCTCCTTTGCCAAACATTTTTACTAATTTTTATCATAACGGAATCTTTTCTTTGTTTCAAGTATAAGAAAAGCACAGAAAAGACTTGATTTTTTTTCGCGCAGCCGATATACTAATATAGCATTCAGAAAATGCTGGTGTAGCTCAGCTGGTAGAGCAGCTGATTTGTAATCAGCAGGTCGGGGGTTCGAATCCGTCCACCAGCTCCAAGAAAGACACGCAAAAGCGTGTCTTTCTTTTTTCTATCAGCCACAAATGAGCCTTGGAAAAACCGCAGAAAAGTTTCACAAGAAAAGCTTGACAAAACTGCGTGCGCCTGCTATTATTATTAAGCGCTCTTTTTGAAGCGTTCATCACAATCAAATATGGGAGAGTTCCCGAGTGGCCAATGGGGGCAGACTGTAAATCTGTTGCGTC
>NZ_CAUWGY010000002.1:0-84494 GCF_963558415.1 uncultured Ruthenibacterium sp.
CAATTCCTCCAATGTTTCACGCAGCTTCTCTACCACCAAATCTTTCGGACAAACATAAGTGGCCAACGTCAAGATATGAAATTCATATCCGGTGATGGTGGGATTGTCCAGTTTGCGGAAATTTCCGATTTCAGTAATTAAGCGGCAGATCTCATTGTGCCTTTCCACCGCTTTCCGGATGGCTGCATCCGACACATCAATGCCGTAATTTTCGTGCAGCGGTTTTAAAATCTTACGTGACAACTGCTCGCGAAGATGCGCTACACAGTCCTCGTCGTCGGAACAGGGAGAGTCCAGATTGCACCAGAAAAAGCCTTTCTTGGCGGGATCACTCACCCCTAAAAGTTCCATGTTTTCCATGCCTCGGTTCATGCATTCGCATACGTCCACACCCGCCATGGCATCCAAAAACTTGTAGCCACCTTCAAGGCCACGCTCTAGCAGCGCTCTGGCATATTCGCAGGTAGCATTGGACATGTAATATGTAGCAATTTCCATGGAACCGGTTCTCGGTGCACGCAGCCGCACGGAAAAGCAACCATCCAGGTTCAAAAGAACCTCCGGCATATGGTAACAGGTATAACCCAACGCCAGACGTCCTTCGGACTTGGCCTGACGCACCAAATCGTTGTTTGCATCTTCCAATAATTTTTCAAAATAATACAGATGTTTCAGGTCCTTCATATCGCACCTTCTTTCCTGTTCCGCTTATTGGATTCCCATCGCGTTCAGCGCCTGCTGTACGCCACGTACCAGATTGGAATCATCGGGTAGTTCCATCACACTTTGGCCTTGCACATCGCACATGGCCAGGCTTGAATCGTCCCCAATGCGTGCCAGCACTGGAACCTCACCTGTGTCCACAAATTGTTCCAATGCCGGGTCATTCAATCGATTGATGATAACACCAATCTCTTTGTACATCACCAGTTCATCGGCCACTTGCTTAATTGTACGAATGACTTGCGTACCCTTTCGACTGGGATCTGTAACCAGAATCAGATGTGTTACATTTTCCATCACCCGGCGGTTCACCTGCTCGATGCCTGCCTCTCCATCAATCACCACATAGTCAAACTCACCCGACACCATACTGATGACTGCCTTTAAATAGGAGTTGATACTGCAATAACAGCCGGCTGCCTCCGGGCGTCCTACGGCAAGAAATACAAACCCGTCTTTTTCCACCATTGCATCAAAAATGCGGAATTTGGATTCGCCCAAAAGCTCAATGGCCTTTTTCTTTGTCTTATCCTCTTCTCCGGACGCAGTGATCGCTTTGCGGATGTCGTCGATGGTCTGGTTCACCTGTACGTCCAATGCTGTGGCCAAACCAACTGCCGGATCCGCGTCAATGGCCAGAATACGAGCCTGCGGATGATCACGGACAAGCTGGCGCACAATGGCTGCAGAAATGGATGTTTTTCCAACACCGCCCTTCCCCGCGACCGTAATAATCACATTCTCCATAAGCTTCCTCCTTTATGCCGGATTGTTCCGGTTCTCTAAATGTCAGTCTCTATGACATTTAAGATTACAAAAAAAACACGGCGGATTATTTCCTACCGTTTTCCTGGAAATTGCCTCGAAATGCAGCGACGAAAATTTCGCACAACTGATTCATTCGAGCGCATGCATCTTGTGGCAGACTGCGCCGCTCGTAGCTCATTTTCTGCATCACACCCAGAATCGAATCGTAAGCGTTATAATACAAAGACGCCACGTCTACCTCTTGGCTCACGCTCCCGTCCGCCAAGCCTTTGCGAATGGCACGCACTAAAGGACTGTTGGAAATTTCGAACTGCTCAGGAGGCCAATTCACATCTTCTTTATCCCGGCCCGCCGTGCTCAACGCCATCTCTGCATCGGCACAAAATCGAATCTGTGCCGGGTACTCCAAATACATATGCGAATAGAAGGTTAAAATTTGCCGGATCTGTTCAATCCCAGGCAAATCGCTGACACACACCTCTTGTGCGCGACGATTCGCCTCTTCGGTCATACGATCATAATACAAATATGCAGCAGCCTGCACCAAGTCCAGCTTTGTTTTATAATAGCGATAGACGGACCGCTCGGTCAGCCCGGCCGCTCGTGCAATGTCCGCCACCGTGGTGTTCGCGATTCCTTGGCGCACAAATACATCCAGTGCTGCCTGCACCACTCGCTGTTTGTTTTGTTCCCGAATTTCTTCCAATGACATACAGTCTCTTCCCCTCTCCTTCATTGAAGCACAGTTTCCAGAGAAAGGCAATTTGTTTTTTCGAAAAAGTTATTTTTTTGTCAAAGTGCATCTGAAAATTCTTTATTTTTTGTATATCTTTTCGCCTAAAAGAACTCTTGCCCTAAAAAAAAGAGAATCGAAGAGGCTTACCTTTCATGCTATACGGCAAGGAATAGTCAAAATAAAAAAGCGGCACGGCATATGCCGTGCTGCTTTTTAAGGACGCCGATCCTGCCGTACAAAGGGAGGATCGATGCGCAAATCCACCAAAGCAGAATATCGTTCCGGACGGCGGTAAGCGTTTCCATGCACCTCGCATGCCCGATAACGCCGCATACATTCCAAATCAAAATCCGCGAAAAAAATCCCCTCTTCTTCTCCGGCTTCCAAAAGGCAGGTGTCGCGGGATGTTTCTTCTTCGGCAAGCCAAGCTACCCCGTCAAATGCACTGGAATGGCCATTACAATCCGGATGACCTGCCGGATAATTGCAGGTTGCGATTCCCAACATGTTTTCGAATGCACGAGCCCGCAATTGAGTCAGACGATTGATCTCCATCGGACAGGCATTGGGTACCAAAATCAGTTCCGCTCCCTGCAACATCAAGATACGCGCACTCTCAGGAAACTCTCGATCGTAGCAAATCATGGCCCCCACTTTTACTTTTCCGACGGCTGTGTCCAATTCCACAGTTGAAAAATCTTTTCCCGCCTCAAGGCAGCGTTCTTCTCCAAAATCGCAAGTGTGCACCTTCGCGTATCTCAACACTCGATTCCCATAACGGTCAAACAAAACCAAAGTATTGTACGCGGCTTCGCCCCGGCGTTCCAAGAGTGTAAGACCGATCGCCATATTCAACTCTGCGGCTTTTTTTGCAAAACAGGAACAGAACGCACCATCCAATGGTACAGCAAGCTCCAAACGTTCTGATTTTTTTTGCGGGATATGATATCCGCTGCTCCACATCTCCGGAAACAGCGCGATATCTGCACCGCCCTCTTTTGCCTTCTGGCAGGCCGCTATTCCTTTTTCCATATTTTGCGAGAGGTTGTCTGTCGGTCGAATCTGAAGCAGTGCTACACGAAGTGTTTTCACCTTTCTTCACTCCTTTGACAAATTTTGGAAACCATGCTATCCTCAAAATCGGGTGGCCATCACATAACTGGAATAGGAAGCACACGCCGATAAAATTTTACGATCATGCCCACCAAAACAGCGGACACAACAGTCCCGATACCAATACCCCTTAAGCCTTGAAAAAACGAAAAGGAAAGCAGGCCTGCCAAAGCCACCGTGGTTACGTCAAAACACACTTTGACTGTTCCAAAATCCCGTTGTAGCACCTGTGCAATGGCCTTGACCACTCCTTCGCCGGGTACCAAAAGTACGTTTGCAGCTACTTCCAATGTGATACCCAGTGCCAAAATTGCACATCCTGTCACTAAGGACACTGTTTTTTGTACCATTGTTTCAGGCTGCATGAACTGCAAAAGCAGCATACTTACATCAATGGCTCCACTAAATACAATGTTCACCAAAATTTGCAAATACTGAATTTTAGGAAACGCTTTGCCAAGCAAAATTGCTTGTGCCAAGATAAAAAGGCAATTCATCAAAAAGGTAAACTGTCCTAAAGTCGGCGAAAATTTTAAACTTGCCACATAAGGCAAGCTGGAGATGGGCGATGTCCCCAGCGCCGCTTTTGTGATAAAACTGATGCCAAAGGAGTTGATAATCAGCCCTAAAACAAATAGGCTGTACTGTTTGGCTAACCGCGTTTTCTTCATGAAAAAATCGATCTCTTTTCTTTTCTAAATTACACAACATTCTCATTTTATCGCTTTTTTTGTTACAACACAAGGAGGAGTTCCCCATGCAGCTTTCACTACAAGCGGTCACATCAAAAAACCGAGACGAGCTTACCGCATTGCGCACAGCCCCTGGACAGGAAGGATATATTGAATCTGTTGAACAATGTCTCGCGGAGGCAGACTGCCGTTCGGAGTGGCGTCCGGTAGGTATCTATGATTCCGGCCTTCTGGTCGGATTTGCAATGTATGGTTATTTTCAAGAATACAAGCCTTCCGGAAGATTGTGGTTGGATCGGCTTTTGATCGATGCTCACTTCCAAGGAAAAGGATATGGAAGCGCAGCTTTGGCATTGTTGGTACAAACATTGCGCCAAGAATATCCCGGGCGTGATATCTATTTAAGTGTTTATCCGGAAAATGTCGTTGCAAGAGGAATGTACCAGCGTTTTGGATTTTTGCCTACGTCCGAAAAGGACACCAAGGGCGAAGACGTATTTGTTTTTCCAATCCCGCAGGCTTGACAAAATACAACTAAAATAGTATAGTTTAAGCAATCTCTGTTATCAGTAAAGGAGTTTGTTTATATGCAGACTGCACTTCTCTATGCGGCTGCCGGAACAGGTTTTACTTTTTTAATGACCAGTTTAGGCTCTTCGCTTGTTTTCTTCTTTCGCAAGGCTGCCAGCCAAAGCATTCAGCGTATCTTTTTAGGATTTGCGGCTGGCGTAATGATTGCCGCCAGTGTATGGAGTCTGCTGATGCCCGCCATTGAGCAGGCTGAAGAGGCCGGAATGCCCGGCTGGTTGCCTGCGGCCGGTGGCCTGGCATTGGGCGTTGCCTTTTTGATGCTGATGGACACGCTTTTACCGCATCTTCATCCTGGCTCTGCAGAACCGGAGGGTGCTCCTTCTTCTTGGAAGCGCACTACGCTGATGGTTCTTGCAGTTACATTGCACAACATTCCCGAAGGCATGGCGGTAGGTCTTTCCTTTGCCTTAGCTGCTCAACATCCGGATGGCGGCACTGCTGCCTTATCTGCCGCCGCAGCTCTGGCGCTTGGCATTGGCATTCAAAATTTCCCTGAAGGTGCTGCCATTTCTCTTCCTCTTCGCCAGGAAGGAGTCGGTGCATGGCGCGCTTTTACATACGGAAGCCTCTCCGGAATCGTGGAACCTATTTTTGGTATTCTCATTGTTCTAATTGCTGGGTCGGTGCAGCCTCTGATGCCTTGGATGCTAAGCTTTGCTGCTGGCGCTATGTTGTATGTGGTAGTAGAAGAGCTGATTCCCGAAGCACATTTGGGCGAGCATTCCAACACTGGCACATTGGGTGTAATGGCTGGTTTTCTGATTATGATGATTCTGGATGTAGCTTTGGGCTGATACACAGTTTGAAAAAACGGCATGACCTTATGGTCATGCCGTTTTTATTTTCATCTTCCCTTGCTTATCAACGGAAAACATCGCATATCAAATCCGTTTATGAGATTCTTAAGCTTTCTTAGCCAAAACTCGAAACAATGTACCAGGAAGCGCCAAAACCAATACAATTCCAATGGCAATCGCCGCTGCGATCTTCAGTGTTTCTATCCCTTTCGCGAGACATAGAAGTTCTTGTCCCATAATAAAATAATACACAGTGTAATAAATTCCTGCCCCAGGCACCAAAGGGAAAATACCACCAGTTATAAATATTGTCATTGGACAACAACGAACCACCGCCAACACGCGAGACAAAAGGGCCAAAACGACGGCCGCTACAAGAGAGGCAGTAGCCAGACTCTGATCCATCTGAACCAGAATCCAGTAGGCAGCCCAACCAGCCATCCCTGTCAGTCCGCACCACACCCATTCCTGCCGCGGCGCATGGAACAAAATTGCAAAGGCAACAACGGATACAAAAGAAACGATACACTGCATCAAAAAAGCACCGATCATAAGGTCACCCCCGGAATCAATGCACAAAGTTTTAACACAAGACCAACGCCCAAAGCGATGGATGCAGCAATGAGGAGAGCTTCTGCCGCACGTATGGTGCCCGAAACATAGTCACTGTTGGCCACATCCCGAATCGCGTTGGTAAGCGCAATTCCGGGGACAAGCGGAATAATGCCGCCAATGATAATTTTATCCAGACTGCACTCGATGCCTAACACAGACAGAGCTTGTACCGCTAGCACACTGGCCACGGCCACCAAAACGGCACATAATGTATTGGAAATAAATTGGTCTGCCTTATGCCGACCAAGGAAAAGGACCAGAGGCTGAAGCAGGATTCCTACCCAGAAGGCCGCAAAGGCGTCCCATCCATTGCCACCAAACAAATATGCAAAGCATGCGGTGCCGGCACCGCATGCCAAAATCTGAAGCCAAGGTGCACTGGGGGGCAACATGCGCACTCTTTCCAATTCACATCTGGCCTGCTCCAAGGACACTTTGCCTTTAGCGATTCGCCGAGACAAATCGTTGACCGCGCTGACACGGGTCAAGTGCATACTTCGCGAACGAACATAACGCACTTCGCTCACATTGCCGCCTTCCGAACCATCCAAAGATACAAATACTGCATTGGTCAGCACGTAAGCGTTGATTTGCGGCGCCCCATAGGCTGCTCCAATATGTTCAATGGTCTGTTGAGCACGATAAATTTCTCCGCCATTTGCCAACAAAAGTTGTGCCGCATCCGCAGCCAAACGGGCTACTTGTTCCTGTTGTGTCAACCCCATCTCTCCTTAAAAGAGGGAAAAGCCAAATGGCTTGTCCCGTTTGCCTTCTCTGCTGACAAAGACCCGCCGCAAACCAGGTGTGATGGTCAGCACTTTTAAGTTCGGGAACAACCGGTGGTAGTCCAAAGGATTCCCGTCTTTTACCTTGCGGCACCCCAAATCCAACGTGCGCAATTCAGACAAAGCGCACAGAGGTAAAAGACTCTTCAATTGCACATTGTCCCATGTACGATTTTCCAGCAGTAAATGTTCCAGTTTTCTGGCCCCTGCCAAAGCGGAAAGATCCGTCACTTGTTTACAGCCGGTGAATGCAATGCCACGTACCAGTGGCGTAGCGGTAGTCTGCCAAAGTGTGGATAGATTCGGGCATCGCCACACACCCACCCATTGCAATTCTTTCAACATGGCCAGAGGAACCAATGTTTGAAGTTGTGGGCAATCCCGCACCACTATGCACACCGTATCCATGTGCTCACGCACCAGATCCTCCAGCATCTGATCGTCCGCTTTTTCTACCACCAAAACCGGACTTACCGGCGCGATTCCGTCCATCGCAAAAGGATAGAACTCCGGAAACCGCTGCATCAATGCCGGTTCTACATACAATCCCATTTACTTTTTCTCCTTTCCCGCAGGAAGGTAAGCCTTCCAAAGCTTTCGTTTTCCACCGCGAAAACCGGCCTTTTCCAAAAGGCGCAGAGCTTGTTCCTCCTGCACATAGAGAAAAATGTCCTCATATCCCCGATCCGGTTTAGCCGCAAACTCCACTGCCGCCAACAAAGCCGCTGCCCCGTATCCTTTTTTGCGTTGATTAGGCGCTGTATAAAGCCCCCAAAGGCGAAATGCACTTCCGTATCCCATTCCAAAACAACAACTGACCGGAATCTCCGCGCGATTCAACGCAAAAAAGGCACGCGCTCCTGCCTTGATTTGGCGATTGGCCAACGCCAGGCCATCCGAGCCTGCATACTCCTTCACAAGTACTGCCAAATTGCCATCCAACGCCGAAGTGACCGTCCGGACCTGACATTTGCGCTGTACAAAAAACGGGCTGGGCTCGAGACACTGCGTCAAACGCCAACACTCTTGTTGTTCTATAACATAACCACGCCGCTGCAAAAGTGCTTGGCACTCCTCCAGAGGAATACTGTCCGGCGCGCTGTAAATACGACATACAGCACCAGCCTGCTTCAGCCGTGCCTCAATGGAATCAAGACTTTTATCCATGCCATTCGCTTGTTTTAAAACGCCCCAATTCGCCTTGCCGCAACCACAGGCATCTTCGGCCCAAAACACACGGTATTCATCTTTTTCCTCGTAGGAAAGATATTTTTTGGGGCAATGGATCTCATACCGTTCTCCGTCTGTCATGGTTTATCCTCTCTGATATTGGTCTGTACCGTTCCAAAAGATGGATAGGCTCCATACAGATAGTGAGCAATGGCCTCCATCAGACGGTAATCCTCCTCGGAATCAATATCAATGATACCCGTATCAAACATCTCATACATGCCGATTTTTCCATCCCACAAAAAACCGGTCTCGTTTTCTAGTAAAAACTTACGCCCAAACACATAAATGGATGCGTTTAAATCAAACACCGGCGGTGTTTGCTGACGGGCCGTAAAATGATGATCGATCACACGTTTGGCATAGCCATTTTCCAATTTTGCCATATTAAAATACGGAGTGCGGCGAGACGGACAAACACTGAACACAAGGTCCAATTCCGGGCGGCTTTTCTTTAACGCATAAGCTCCCGACACATCCTGCTCCTGACGCAATGGACTTGTAATATCCAAATCAATCAGATTTTCATACTGCTTACCTTTGAGCGCCTCCATCTGCCGCAAACTGTGCTGATAGACCATCATCTTCGGCACCAAATCTCCGCACAACTCTTCCGGGCGATGCAAAACAGTCACTTCCGGATAGCATTTAGTGACCACATCAATCAACAAATCGCTGTCCGTATTCAGGCACAAATCCACATTCAGCTCCGGATGCTGTTTCATAAATATCTGTGCCGCAGAAAGGCTGTAATAGCTCAGAGGATGTCCATCAAAAATTTTCAAATTTTTGTTTTTAAAGCCCTTGCTTCCAGCCCGACCACAAATGGTGATGAGTACATTTTCCATGTCAAATCTCCCCCAACGTCAATTTCAAAACGTCCAGCGCCGTGTCTGGTGTGTTCACGCTTTCGCCAATACCGCTCTGGGCGTAATCCAGAAAATAGTCCATCTCTCGCAGATAACGTTGGTTTACCGGTTCATCCCAATGTTCCACAGTGCCATCTGCCAGTGTCAGCGTTCCCTTTCCGAAATCGGCGGTCACCGTACCATCTTTGCAGAAAAGCTCCAAACTGCGACGGTATTCTCGTCCAAAATAATCCAAATGGACCTCTACCAGCATAGAAGGATAGCGAGCAATATAAACCGATAAATCGTCCGAATCAATTTCAAGATCACTGTATGTGCCTTTGAAATTGTACATTTCCAGCGGTTTTCCGAACAACTCCACCAGATAGTCCCATTCATGGATCAAATCAATGGTCACGCCGCCCCCCATATCGCGATGAGCAGAATATACAGTCCGATAATCTACCCCGGGGCGCCAATCCGGCAAGTAAGACGAACAAATGACCCGAGCCGAATAGGGTTTTAAGGACGCGAGCCGACGTTTCAGTGCCAGCATCACGCCACACCAGCGCATAGGCGCCGCCACGTAAGCTTTTTGACCCGGTGCAATGCATTCTGATAGAGTGACATCTGTCCGGTCAAAAATAGGTTTTTCAATAAAGAGACTTTCCACCTTTCCACGCAACATACCCAGCGTAGAAAAGTGCAAACTGGTGGGATTGGTGATAAACGCTGCATCAAAACGATCTTCCTCTTTCAGCGTGCGTACTTCCCCTGCCAGCAAGGATCGAACATCCTCGGGCAAAGGCCGGTCAGAAGATCGCAGCGCCCAGGACTCCACCTGCAAACCTTTTTCCTGAGCGATTGTATTCAAATTTTTTAAATGCCTTGTTCCAATAGAACCAAGACCTACAAACAAAACTTTCATCCTTTGCCTCTTTTACGCGTTTTCGATCCGCTCAATCAACTCCAGAACCGCTTTATCCTTTTCAAAGCTCCAGCGAGGTTGCTGCGTGCCGTTCAATACACCGAAAAAGTTTACGATTTCATCGCCATAAGCATTCTCCACAATGTTGTCCGAATAACGTGCATCATGCTCAAAGCTTTCATATGTTTGCACGGATACTTTATCTTTGGTCGCAACGTCATACTTTGCCAATGTTTTGGGATTTCCTTCCCAGAACAAATGCAGTCCCTCGCCAAATACTTCAAAATTGCGCACCGCTTTGGGGCTGACCACGTCCACTGCCAAAATCCCCTTGACACCGCTCTCATGCCGCAATGTCACAAAATACGTATCCGGGTAATCGATTTCCAGATTGCTGAGCTTATCCTTTTCCACGTACACATGTTTGACTGGTCCAAATGCGTCCAGCAGCCAAGGCAAATCAATCGCAAAGATTTCTCGAACACCGCCAGTGCGCTTATCGCCTACAAAAAAGTTTTTGTAGTTTTCCCAAGGATGCCAATCCGGCAAGTATTGGCCAATGTGATAAATATAGTTCACTGGTTTTCCAAAGTCCTGCACTTGCTTTTTAATATACTGCGTTTCCGCACGATACAACATAGTAGAAGACAAAAACAGAGGAACACCTTTTTCAGCCGCTTTGGCAATAAGAGCATCGTACCCGTCGTCTACCAAGTTCAATTCGGTAAAAATAGGCAATCCTGCATCCAGAAGCTCATCAATGATTCTCGCATGGGTAATGGGCGCAGTACATACAAATGCACAGTCTGGCTTTCCAGCATTCAGCGCCGCACCAATGCTCTCATAAGCCTGTATTCCCAATTCACCGGCCTCTTTGCGGCGAGATTCCGCCAAGTCCACACCCCAAACTTCCACGTCCGGTTGAACGCTCCGCAGAATCCGCGCTCTGCGTTTTCCCATGCTTCCCAGTCCAACGATCAAAACTTTCATCTTTGCTCCCTGCTTTCCCGTGATATCAAAGGGCGCTCAGCGCCTCATAAAAGCTTCCATACCCTGCAATGCTATAAATCAATCCCTCATCCGTCTGCGTATAGACACATCCAGTATCAGGTGCAGCCAGAATACGCACTACACCGGATTCCGTAGTCAATGTGATTCGGAAAGTTTGCCCGTACCCCGCATAGGGAAGTTCTCTGCGCCAACTTGGAATACAGACAGTGTTTTGCAAAAGTTCTACAAGTTTTTGAGTCTGGTCGGTGGTCAATGTCACCGGCTTCTCCTTTTTTCCGGGGACACGACTGGACAAAGTGATACTTTCCACCTGGTCGGATTCTGCCAACGGAGTAGGCCAATAAGCCCACACACATAACCCCAACACCACTGCCAAGGCACAGGCCAGGCTCACACTTCTGCGAAAAAACACCTTTTTTTTCTTTGGGTCTTTGTTACATTTGCGTCGAATCAGTTCCAAAATCAGAGTGACCATTAAAACCACTGCTAAGCCTACCAAGGCAATGAGGCAAAGACGCAGTGCAATTGTGATCATACCGTCAAAAAACTCCGGTGCCTCCAACTCCTGGCGCCGCAAAATCTTCCAGACCATGTTCCATATTTCTTCACATTTTGCAAAAAACGCACCCATGGGTCATTCTCCGTCGTAAAAAATTTTGGGTTTCCCACAGCGCGGGCCGGTCAAAAAGCGCTCCATTCCGCGCACCATTCGCCCACTTGTATCTCCGCCGTTGTACGGGCTGACCGTAGCTTTTGCCTGCTGTACAAAAGCGGGCGTCAAAGCTTTTTCAACAGCAGTCTGAATGGAAGCTGCATCTGCATCACAACAAATCACGTTTTGACATAAAATACGCCCCTCCTGCCTACGACCAATGTTCACAGCAGGTATTCCCAGCGTCGGTGTCTCCACCACACCTGAAGAAGAGTTTCCAACGACAGCCGCACAATATTTCATGGCAGACAAATAACGCAATACGCCCAAACTGGTAAACGCAATATATTTATCCGGATGAATCGCACAAATCTCATCGATGCACCGATTGATTTCTGCGCCGCCTGCGTCGGCATTTGATTTTGTAAAAATGACATGTACAGAGAGTTTCTCCAATGCGGTCAAAAGTTGCTGGAACTGCCCTACCGCAGATGCACCACCCGCGGTCTCTGGATGATAGGTAACAAGAACATACGGTTTTTCCAAAGAAAAACCAATGCTCTTCTCCAATTCAGCCTTACTCATTAAGTGCATATTCCGCAGATTTTGATCGCCCAAACCACCCACATTTTCTACCGTGGCGGGATCCTCTCCCATGCGGATGACTCGCTTTGCATACTCTTCACAAGCCGGAAAATGCAGACTGGCCATTTTGGTCAGGCAATGGCGGAAATAATCATCCGCCGCTCCATGTGTCACATCGCCTCCGCTGATGTGAATCAGCGGAATCTCCAAAAGTGCAGCCGCCTGGCCTACTGCAAAAATCTCGTACCGATCGCCCAACAAAAGAACTGCATCGGGCCGATGTGTGGAAAAGTAGTCCACAAACTGATCCAGGGTATAGGCCACCGTCTTGGCAGTGGCCAGTGCGCTTCCTGTGCCAAATTTTAAGATATCAATGCGCGCTTTTATCGGCGCCCCATCCGCTTCAACCTCGGATACTGTAGAACCGAACTCCGAGCTTAAATGTGCGCCGGTCACTACTACCTGCGGGCACAGGATGTCGCTTTTTTCCATTGCTTTTACAACGCCTCGCAGAAGTCCCCACTCGGCGCGGGTTCCTGTCACCACACAGACTGTTTTCTTCATGGTGCTCTCCTCACAGTTCAATTTTCTCATCCTCGGCAAAATCGCGTTTGGCTGTCATGCCCAATACTTGATGCCACCGCATAGGACTGATGCCGTCACCTGGACGTTTGGTGGTGATATTCTGCTCGGTAAACACCTCGCCCTTGCGAATCGGCTTCGCAGCTACGATGCTTTTGCGGGCAATGGCTTTGTTCTTTGCCTCGCTCAGGCTAACATGTTTTTTTCCGTCTCCCAATGCCTTTTCCACATTGCGCACAGCACGGATCATAGCAGCCAGCTCATCCGGTTCCAAGCTGGCTTTATGGTCTGGACCTTCCATGTTGCGATCCAGCGTAAAATGTTTTTCAATCACACAGGCACCCAACGCAGCCGCTGCAATATCCGCCTCATATCCGGTGGTGTGATCCGAGTAACCCACGGGAAGACCGAACTGCTCGCGCAGATCGTCCATCGCCGTCAGATTTGCATCCTCAAAAGGTGTAGGATATTCGGTATTGCAATGCAACAGCGTAATTTGTTCTACCCCACCGTCTTCTAACACACTCAGCGCATCTTCAATTTCGCTCAGAGTGCTCATGCCCGTAGAAAGAATCACCGGCTTTTTGGTGGCCGCAATCCTTTCTAGGTACGGAAGATTTGTGATTTCACCCGACGGAATCTTCCATACGGACAGGTTCAGCGTATTCAAAAAGTCAATGCTCGGCAAATCAAACGGCGTGGAAAGGTATTCGATGCCAATTTCATCGCAATAATTTTTCAATTCTGCATGGCCGTCAAATCCAAAGTGAATGCGCCGACACATATCAAGCTGGCTCTCACCTGCACCCGTCTGCTCCTTCTGATACTCTGCCTTCTCCGCAAACTTGCTGATAACAAGCTCCGGAATGGCTGTCTGGAACTTTACAATATCTGCACCGGCCTGCTTAGCCGCCAATGCCATTTTCTTTGCCAGTTCCAAATTTCCGTTATGGTTTACACCCGCTTCTGCGATGATGCAGATGGACATAATCTTCTCCTCCTTACAATGGATCACGCTTTGTTTTTTTCCATAAAACTTGAGCCGTTAACAGCATCGCCGCTCCCAACAAGGAAACGACTATGCCCGCCGCCATTCCTGGGACCGCATAACGAAGTTCCACGCTATGAGTTCCTTGTTCCAATTGGACTGCACACAATCCGTCTGCCAAAGGCGTTATGGACGTGTTTTTTCCATCCACCGTACAACGAAGCGAGGAAGACCAAGGAATACTCATAAGATACAGATGCTCCCCATCGGCTTCCACCTGCGCACGAAAACGCCCGTTTTCAAGACTTGTCCATTCAATTCCATCCGACGCCGAAGAGGAGAACTGAGCCAACATTTCCGTATTGAATACACACATACGAACATCGGTGAGCTCCATCTGATCGTACACCGGACAAACCTCTGCTGTCACTTGGTCGCCTGCTTCATAAGCGCCCAAGCACAAAACGCCCCAAGAATACCACTGTTCTGGGTTTTTATCCGTTACACTCTCTATCTGAACAGGCTTTGTTTTTTCTCCTGCCCATACAGCGTATACAATCCCATCCTTGGGTACCTGCGCGGTAAAAGTTTGCTGTCCCTGCAAAGTTCCCAATGGTCCGGCTACATCCAACTCTTCAAAAAGCGAAACATCCGTTTGACCGCTGATCGCAGCAAACAGGGCGTTTTGAACATCAAAGAGATCGATGGGCTCCTCATAAGCAGGAATGTGAGCTTCCGCTGCGTATGAATCTGCAAAAAACCCTACAGGCAACGCATATGGATTCTCCCAAACCAAAAGATCGGATTCACCTGCCTGTCCGACCAATTGGTAATGCGTTTGCACCCCATCCGCTTGTCCTGCAATCAAATAACGTATTCCACACAGAGATTCTCCAAAGGCCGTACCACCGAAACGATACCCATTTACGTCGGAAAATCCCATCGCTCTCAGCCAATCGGTATTGGCGGAATCCTGTGTAGAACCGAAATGAGAAACACCATGATAACCCAAAAGCATCGGATCATTGTAACTGCGCTGAAATGTTTTTTCCATGCGCGCCCCTTTATCCAAAGCAGTCACATACGAAACCGCAGCAGATGTTTCATCGTAATAATCCAGATAATCCTGCCGGGGATACTGTTCAAATCGGCTCAGTACATCCGCTGCGTTTGCTGTCAATTCCAAAACGCATAGCGCTGCACAAACAACCAACGCACCCGCTCGCAAAATGCGCCGACGAGCGCCCAAACACAGCACACAACCAAACCCTACGGCGCATAGGAGTGCCCCAACAAAAAACAATGTAGCCGTATACCACTCATTTCTTACAAAGAAACATACGGCCAGAAACGCAAGTCCTATCCCGCCTGCGCACAAAACGCGCCAAACGGTGAGCAACGGCGCCGCCAAAGCGCGAGCCGCCAAAAGACACATCCAAAAGGAAAATAAAAAGGAATTCCGATATGGGAACCACACCGGTGGTTTCAGGCCATGAAACACGAGCATCAAATCCCGGCTGTACATGGAAAGGAATAAAACCACCAAAACAATGCCGGACCCCAACTTTTCCCGAAAAGGAATCCCCTTGGCCAAAAAATAAATGACTACCAAAACCACTACAAATGTTCCGCAGTACACATTTGGCAGGCCGGCCTCCACATTGCTCCAGTCAAAGTTGCCTGGCATCAGCCGATAAAAAAATTCACTCGCTTTAAAACTGGCCTCTCCCGTCAAGCCAAAATGTTCGGCCAATCCTTTATTTTGTCCAATGTCCAGCAAAGCGGGAATCAGCAAAAATGACGGCAAAGCCCCTGCGCACAAGGCTCCAAATCCAAATTGAAGACAACGGACAAATTTTTGTCCCGCATGGATACTGCGTGCAGCACACATCTCCCAAAAGAAGTACAGCACACAAAAAATGCATACCATATAGGCAATGTAAAAATTAGAAAAAATGGCCAAAGCCAAACTAAGTGCAAACACAAAAGGACGGCCTGTACAGCACAACTTCCAGATTCCATAACAAACCAAGGGCAATAAGAAAACCACGTCATGCCACATGATGTTCTGAGAATACACAAACACGTAAGCGCAAAAAGCGTAACACAACGCCGGAACAATCGCTCGATGCCGCAGGGACGAAAAACGACGCTCCAGAAAAAAGGCCATCGCGGTACCGCCCGCAGTTACCTTACAGAGCAACACCAGTGCGGCAAGCTCTGTATAATAACGGGGATCAAACAAAAGATACAGTACATTGAATAAACTAGAACAGTAATAGGCCAGAATGCCCATCAGATTTCCGCCCAGGCCTTTTTCAAAACTGTATCCCCAACCAGAAAATCCTTCCAGCAAAGACCGGCGCATATGCGCAAAATAATTCAAGTACTGGCCGCCCAAATCTCCAGTCACCACTGTATTAGGGCCAAAAGGCCAAACGCCAAGAGCAATATATATAACCACCATCATAGCCGCACACAACAGTGCGGTTACAACAAGGATCTTTCTTTCGCTCAAAGCCTTTTTACCAATTGCATGCATTGCAAAAATCTTCTCCTTACGCCGGCCCCATGTACACAACCGATGTTACTGCTGTTCCAGACGGCGGCGCATATTATCCAGCTCTTCCAACTGGCCCATATCCATCCAACTCTGTTCGCTCACCGGATATACTCCAACGCGCCCGCCATCTTCACGCACCCGATCAATCAAATCGGTGAAAGGCGTAGGTGTATCCGGCTCAATCATGTCAATGACCTGAGGCTCCACCACATATACACCGGTGTTGGTCAAAAAATTCATCTCCGGCTTTTCGCGAATATTTTCAATCGCGCCATCTGCGCCTAGCTCTACCACACCATAAGGAATGGTGAAATGTTTGACCGCACATACCATTGTGATGGCATTGCCGCCCTCTTTATGGAACTTATAAATGTCTCCGAAATCGGCATCCACCAAAATGTCGCAGTTGGTCAGGAAAAATGTAGAATCAATATGCCCGCGCAAAAGGCTCAGCCCGCCGCCTGTTCCCAAGGGCTTATCCTCATCGACGTACTCCACTTCGTAGTCTTTTTCCAAATCGTTGAAGTAGGATTTGATCATATTTTTCTTATAATTGACCACCAGATAAAAATGGCTGCACCCCACATCCGTGAAGCGATGGATAATATGCTCTGCAATGGGCAATTCTCCCACGGGAATCAGCGGTTTTGGCAAAATCTTCGTATAAGGATACAGGCGGGTACCCAATCCGCCGGCCATCATCACCACTGGTACATCGGTGCGCTCCGGCGTTTCGATGTCCAATCCATCGGCAAACATTACGTCCTGGATGCGGCCAGCCCGGTCCAAAAGAGGAAGTGCGCCAATGGATTCCTCTTTCAAAATCTGACGCGCCCGACTCCGCTGTTCCATGGGCAACGCTTTGGGGTGGTAATTCGCCATTCCACTCACTGGCGCCTCCAGCTTTCCGCTGGCCAAAATATATCGGCGCACATCGCCATCGGTCAAAGACGCTTGCAACACTCCATTTTCGGCTACAAACAAAACACGCAGACCGGTTTCATCCAATCTCCGCATAGCATCCAACACACTAATGGAACCGTCGATGAGAATGTCATCCAGTTTCATAAAAAATCCCCCGTGTAATTAACTCAGGCCTCAGACAAATTCAAAAGCACATCCACCACTCGCTGAGCTTGCTCTTTCGTCAGGTTCGTAGAACATGGCAGATTCACAATGCGATCCAGATAGTGACGCGCCA
Organism: uncultured Ruthenibacterium sp.; assembly: GCF_963558415.1. Classification (NCBI taxonomy): domain Bacteria; kingdom Bacillati; phylum Bacillota; class Clostridia; order Eubacteriales; family Oscillospiraceae; genus Ruthenibacterium; species uncultured Ruthenibacterium sp. The sequence goes on from NZ_CAUWGY010000002.1 coordinate 17,409, forward strand.
AATCATCCCCATAGTGCTCATTGCGCGGATAATCCGCCTGATCCTGGATCAGACCCCAGATGGGACGAGTCTGAATCTTCTCTTGTGCCAAACGGCGAATGATTTCATCCCGGCGCAGCGGATGCTCATCGTACACATACAAGCTATAAAACCACTTATTGGAACGCACGCCATCCCGGAAAGGCATGATTCCGTAATGTCCTTTTCCGTTCAACGCTTCAAAATAGAAATCATACATTTCGTTTTTATGTTGGATAAAATCTTCCAACTGCTCCATCTGCGCCAAGCCCAATGCCGCCTGCAGATTGGTCAGACGATAATTGTATCCCACCTCATCGTGTTTATAATTCAGTTCGTCTGACTTTGCCTGTGTAGACAAATGTTTTGCATGTGCAAGCCACTCCGGATGATTGGACACAACCATTCTACCAGATCCAGTGGTAATGATTTTATTGCCATTGAAGCTGTAAACACCAACATCTCCCATCGTGCCGGCGTACTTGCCTTTAAAAGGACCATCGGTGTAATAGGTTCCCAACGCCTCGGTAGCATCCTCAATCACAATCAAATTGTGATCGTGAGCTACTTTTAACAAGCCCGGCATATTGGCCATATTACCGAACACATGTACTACTACCATGGCTTTGATGTGAGCACCTGTACGTTTGTTGATGCAACGGCCATCCCGCATCTCTGAATTGGCTTCCAGATACTGCTCGACCAAGGTGGGACAAATGCACAAGCTGTCACCGCATCCGATAAAAATCGGCTGTGCGCCTGCGTATCGAATCGGATTTACGGCTGCAATAAAAGTCAAGGTTGGAGCAATGACTTCATCGCCAGGACCAACGCCTGCCATCATCATAGCCAGATGGAGTCCCGACGTTCCTGAGTTGCATGCACAAGCGCCGGGCATTCCTACATAATCTGCCACAACCTGTTCGAACTGCGGCACCTTACTTCCGCCAGTAGACACCCACTCGCTGACGACTGCATCGTTCACGTATTCCTTTTCGCGCCCACCAAAATTTGGAACGGACAAGGGAATAAAATTCGGTTCCATTTTCATTTTCCTCCCTTTTGCCGGACGGCGCACTGCAAACGCAGGACCAGGGCGGCTGCATATTTCAAAATAACGGCACTCAATGCGGGTACTATCAAAAGGCTCAACATCCATACACGAGTCGGGGCAAACCAGCTCCAAAAACTACGCGGTTCGTTGAATGTGATGCTTTCCACGTCAAACCGAAGCCCATAATAGATGCCCGGATCAATGCGCAAGCCATAAATATCTCCATAAGGAAGCGTAAAAGTATAACTGCCATCCTCTTCCTCATGGGCCCAAACTCGGCAACGAGCATCGAAATCTTCCATGCCCGGCCGCGGTTTATAAAACAGACAAAACTCACCTGGTTCCATATTGGTAAAGTCAAATTTTACGGTCACTGTACGCACCGTCTTGGGTGAGTCTTTCATAACCATGCGCGGGTCCACACTGATGCTCACATAACTGTCCGGCCCGGTTTGCTCCAAATCCGTCAATTCAAAATCACTCATGGACACTTCCATGGGTTCCAGATTTCCCATCGCACGCTGCACTCGATCTTCAGCGTAACCCAAAAGCGGCAACACCAAGCTGCCGGCCAAGAATACTGCGTAGCAAAAAGCCAACAGTTTTCGGTCATTTAGGAACAGGGCCGTTATCCATTGTCTTAATTTTTTCAATCGCGGTATCCTCCTCCCTCAACTGGCTCAAAACGCATATCCGCACCTGTACCGACAATTCGGTACAACCTTGCTTCGCTTTCAAGCCCATCGGTAAACAGATCCGCATACGTCTCTATAAATACCTCGTCGATGTCATCCAAATACAATGCCGTGCAGCCAGTGGCCTCAAGATACTGGCACAGCACATCGGGCGTCAGCGTCTTACCTATAAATGGCTGTCGGTCCTCAACAGGATAATCGGAGGAAAACGCCCCTTCCCGAATTTCAAAATTCGATGACAATTGACCGCCGCCAAAACTGTAATCCAACTGCACGTCCGGATAAAACTCATAATAATGAACGAACCAATTCTTTCCGTCGTCACTCTGACTGACGTAAAATACTCGATCCTCCGATGTCAAAAATGTTTTGGCTTGCTCGACCATGGAAATATCTCTCTTGCGTCCGGCAAAATACCCGTCCGAATAATCCACCACCGACAACTGCGGCTGCACAAAGCTGGTAACTCTCCAGCCGCAGCCCAACGTCAGCGCCAGCAAAAAGCCCACGCCCACACTGGCTGGTTTCGCACGCTTGAGACTGCGCAATAAGAATGCAAGCGCAGCAATAAACCAACCGATGTAATAGGGATAAATATACCGGTTGTAGCTGCTCAACGCAGCGGCCTCGGCCTCTTTGAACACATACACATAGGTAAAGCCCGTAAAAATGTAAAACGCAGCAAAGCCCAGCACACTCCACAGTGTAAACCAGCCTACCGCCTTACGGCCCCGCTTATCTTCGTAAACAAAAGCAACTGCCAGAATCACCAGAATGACCAAGGTAACGATCAAGCCGGAACCATTCAGGTAACGACCCACTGTCCCTTCTTGGGAGCCCACGCTGAACATGGTGAGTTTTGTGGAATAAAAGGCCTGGAACATGTTGCCCATTACTTGCACAAACTTCTCGCTTTTGTTCGGGCTGACAAGCTCTACTGCGCCAGTGACCACCATTTGCACCATACCCATGTTCTGCTCGCCGCCGATTTCAAATCGGTTGGCGCCGGTGACCGCTCCCATATGAGCAGCCCATCCGAAAAAGGCCGCCACCGGTGCAGCTACCATGGATACGATCCAACACCATTTGGCACGAACACCCCGCAGCCGGGCAAACCGCACCTCGCCTTTTTCCAAAAACAGGAGATCAAAACAGATCAAAGCCGCCGCAATCAGGCACAAAGCAAACCCCATGTCCTTGGAAATACACTCTACCGTTACACCCATTACCGCACACAGCAACACCATGGGCGACTTCTCTTTTGCCAGGAAATACACCACCAATGGCGCGCCGAACAACAATCCCATGGGAATATCCGCATAGCTGCACATATAAATGGGCGATACATTGATATCCCTCTGGTACATCGTCATCAGATAAGGCACCATACACAGCAAAAGTGCTGTTGGGACCGCCAAATTCCAGCGCCGGCGTTCCAGTGTATAAATTCCTGCCGCAAAAATAGCAAACATGAGAATGTCATAAGCTGCGAATACTTTCCAAGGTGCAAAAGAAGCGCCCAAAAACTGGAAGGCCTCATCTAGCATCACAAGGCCCGGCACATAGCTGGTAACCCGCAAACCTTGAGGATTATAAGTGTATAACTGTCCAGTGGACTTGACTACTTTGGGCGCAATTCCCCAAAAACTAAACTCATCCCACTCCATGAACAGCGGCTGACGAATAGCAAATACGACAATGACCGCAACGCTTGCCACCACAAAAAAAACAGTAGAGGGTGTAACAAGTTCTTTCCAGTGGATTTCACGACGTTTGCGTATCAGCCACACCAACGCCAGCGCCGCTGAGGCAAACCACAAAATACCTGCCCAAAACAACAGATTTACACTGGCTAAAACACTGTACCAAAGAATGGTTGCATACAGCACGAACAGCGGGCTGATGCCCGCCGGAACGTTCCATTTTTTCGTGCAAAAAACACATAGACAAATCAACGCCAAAAAGGTGACCATACACCCGGCACCCTGCAAAAAAGCCTCCAAAAAAGCAACTCTCCTTCTCTTCAATGCCCATCAAGGCACAATGCACACCGGGCCGATGAAATAATGCTGCGCCAAAAGCACCGCGCTGAAAACAGCAAAAAAAGCGCACACTCCAAGCCCCAGGTGAAAAGCCTTTTTCCCACCGGCACGGGTCGTTTCGAACACATGACTCAAAAGCGCTGCTAGCAATATAAACAACATCAGGAATGCAGGCAACAAATAGCGGGCCTGTACCCCCAACACGCGCACCATAGCCACAGGCGTATAAGTGATATACTGTGCAGCCAGCACGCCGCCGGTGTACAATACCGCCAAACCAAACAGTCCCAGAGACGGACACAACGTCAAACTACTTTTTTCGTGAACGGAAAGAGCCGATGCAAAAGCCAACACCACAGGTGACAACATAGAAATAATTCCAATGTTGAGATCCATTGCGCCAAAACTGCCCAAAAGTCCCAAAAACAAGTTGTTTTCATACAGCGTTCCCAAAAAGACCATAGCCGTACGAGGCAGATTGTGCAGCACAAAGCGCAATTGTTCACCCATATTTACGCTTTCGCCCAACATACGTACTTCTTCATAATTCACACGGAATGCCTGCCCGTACCATTCCACACCGATGGTCACCAGCACAGCACATACAAGCACCGCTGCGGCCACCTGCCATTTTTTCCATCGTGCTTTCCACACGTGCGCGGGCAAAATCAGCGGAATGACCACCCACAAAAGATTGATCCACGGCTTCACCGCATTCATCAAAACAAAAGCCGTCAAAAATACCGCCAAATCTTTGTTTCGAATCTCGTCCACACAAAAATAACTGGCCGTCAAATAATAGCATCCCAGCATCAATGCATCGTAGTTACAGGATGCACCAATGTACAGGCTCAACGGCAATAACATTACCGCCAAGAACACCGGTTTATACCTTCTGCAGTTTCGCAGTGCCAACCAACACAAAAATGCATAAATCGCCAAATTGGCCAAACGACCTGCATAAAAACAGCCCAGCGCCCCAAAACCGATCATTCGTGCCAGCAGCATTGCCAACGCCTGGGGCAAATACGGCAACACTTGCTTGATCTGCGACTCTTTGACCACCGGAGCTCCGCCTTCGGTCTTCATTTGCTCATATCGCGCAAAATGATCCGCCAGGCTCACGGTTTGCCCATTTTGCTGCTTGATCGCATAGTTCTCACTGGACCCGCCACCGTTCACGTTACCCGAAGCGTCGTACTCCAGCCAATAAGTGGTGTTTCCGTTGGTCCACGCACCAGGGAAGGCCGCCAAAAGCGCATCCACATCGGAACTGAACGTTCTCTCGCCGTCGAAATTCAAACGGCCCAAACTTACAGCATAAGCCCTCAGAAAATGCTCGCTCTCATCCGGTGCCTGCATAGGCGGATTGGCAAAGCAAAAACACAATCCGCACAAAAACACCGCCAACGCAGCCCGTGCGTCAAAATTTTTAACAAATCGGATTACCAGCCACGCCGCCAGCACCACCGCCAGCGCCCCGGCGCACACGACCAAAGTCATGGGGAGGGGCGCCACCGCGTTGAACCCATAAAAAACTCGCCAATAATACACCACGCCAATGCCGCAAAGGACAGCAGCCAGCGCTGCCAAACACCATCCCAATGCTCCATTCAGGCGCAGTTTATTCGGTTTCGCACCGTTTTGTCTCATCTAAATCTCCAAATAGTATTTATTTTGTTAATAATTACAAACTGTAAACACCGGTGCGGAAGGCATCCATATGCTCGCGAATCCAAGCGATTGTTTCGGCCAGACCCTCTTCAAAGGTGTAAGCCGGTTTCCAACCGGTCATCTGACGCAGCTTGGTGGAATCGCCCAAAAGGCGGTTGACTTCGCTCTTCTCCGGACGCAGACGCTCAGATTCGCACACAATCTTTGCCTCGGGATTGATTTGGCGAATCAACTCATTGGCCAGATCTCCAATGGAAATTTCCTTACCTGTTGCAATGTTGATCTCCTGGCCAACAGCAGCCTCACAGTCGGCAATCGCCATAAACCCTGCGGCCGTATCCTTCACATAGTTAAAGTCACGAGTGGGAGTCAGACTTCCCAACTTCAGCTCTTTCGCTCCGGACAAAAGCTGGGTAATGATGGTGGGAATGACCGCACGACCAGACTGACGAGGGCCATAGGTATTGAAGGGACGCACAATGGTGACCGGTAGTTCAAAAGAGCGGTAGAAGCTCTCGGCCAACCGGTCCGCACCAATCTTGGTGGCAGAGTACGGACTCTGTCCCTGGAAGGGATGATGCTCATCAATGGGCACGTACTGAGCGGTTCCATACACCTCACTGGTAGAAGTGACCAGCAAACGGCTTGTCCCCACGTCCCGAGCAGCATTCAGTACGTTCAATGTACCTTTGATGTTGGTATCTACATAGCTGTCCGGAGAATGATAGCTGAAGGGAATGGCAATCAATGCCGCCAGATGATAGACGATCTCCTGCCCTTTCATTGCCGTGCGAACCCCGTTGGGATCGCGAATATCGCCCATAAACACTTCGATCTCATTTTTGATTTCCGGTGCCAGCGTGTCCAGCCAACCCCAAGTGCCGAAGGAATTATAATAACAAAAGGCTTTTACCTTTTCGCCTTTACGAACCAGTTCTTCCGTCAGATGGCTGCCGATGAATCCGTCGGCGCCCGTCACCATTACGGTATGTGCCATACTACCTCTCCTTATCGTGCATGGTTCAACATGCAATACTCGGTTATTAGTATACTATAAATGAGGCGGCAATTCAATAAAAGTTCACCTGTCCACCCCAACTCAACGTCCTTTGCTTTACAAACAAGCTCTTTACATCTATAATAATAAATTGGCCTTGTGTGGCCAAACCAGACAAAGGAGAGCTTTCATGACCTTGACAAGCGTGGGCTACGCGCTGTTTTTCGCGTTGGTAGCCATTCTCTATTTTGCCCTGCCCAAACGGTTTCAAAACAGCGTTCTGCTGGTGGCCAGTGTAGTATTTTATTGCTTTAATTTGCCTGGCGCTCAGCAGGCGGACGGAACTGTACGTCCGCTTTGGATGCGCCTGTTGCCACTGGCAGTGCTTTTCTTCAACACAGTGTTTACCTTTTTCATGGCCCGCTCCATCGCGGCGGCCGAAAACTCCCGCCGCAAACGGCTTTTGGCCCTAGGTGTGTGCGTAAGCGTGGCGGTACTTTGTTTCTTCAAATACTGCAATTTCTTTCTGCCTACGATTTTCGGATGGACGGCGGTTTCTTTCCCCTTGCCTCTTGGCATCAGCTTTTATACCTTTGCCATTATCAGCTATCTGGTGGACGTATATTATAAGGCCGCGGAGCCCGAAACCAACTTTCTCAACTGGGCCTTGTTCGTGTCCTTTTTTGCCACCATTACCTCCGGCCCCATCTGCCGGGCGCAAAAAGTGCTTCCTCAGTTGCGTGCCCCTCGCCGTTTTGACGCACAGCGCACCTGCGATGCTTTTCGGCTGATTCTGGCCGGACTGTTCAAACAAATCGCTGTGGCCAATGTGCTGGGGCTGTTTGTGAATCAGGTGTTTGAAAACAGCGCGGATTACTCCGGTTTGATCTTGCCTTTGGCCGCCGGACTGTATGTGATTCAGCTCTACTTCGAATTCTCCGGTTATTCGGACATTGCGCGAGGCTGTGCTCTGCTGCTGGGAATCGATATTCCTGTAAACTTCAAAACACCTTTGTTCTCTACCAACTTTTCCACCCTGTGGAAACGCTGGCATATCAGCCTTTCCAGTTGGCTTCAAGACTACCTGTTCACGCCCATCGTATGGAGCCGCTGGGGCGATCACCTGCCTCGCGTTACCCAGAAAAACGGTAAAAAAGAGGCCAAGCCTTTTGTAGCCACTGTGGGAATCGTGTTCTTTATCAGTGGATTCTGGCACGGAAATACATGGCCCTTTGTCATTTGGGGTCTTTTACAGGGAATGTACCGTGTGGGTGAGGATTTGCTTCACAGTTGGTACCGAAAGCCTCCCAAGCATCCCTCGCTTCCTGTTCGCGCAGGTAAAACCGGAGTGGTATTTATTTTGTGGGCATTCAGTCATGTGTTCTTCCGCATTGGACTTGTCTCCGGCGGCACTGTGGGCGACTGTCTTGCCTATTTTGCCAACAGCTTCACGAATCTGTCCCTTTCGCATTTTGTGGAGAGCTTTGTCACGGCCGTGGAAAACGGTTTTTACACGCGCCCAATCATGGTGGCGGGCTGGTGCGCATACATGGTTATGGTTTTGGCGATTGGAATCTATGCAGACTGGCGGCAGTGCTTTAAAATGAAGGACGCGCACTGGTCTACTGGCCTTGCCAAACTTCCCACGGTGGCGCGCTGGCTGTGCTACTACGTGCTCATTGGATGTATTTTGGTGGGCTTCATTATGCAGAGCGGCGGATTTGGAACGGTCAGTTTTGCCTATGCAAACTTTTAAGGAGGAGCGCCTGTGAAAAAAATCATTTTCAAACTGGCGCTGGCACTGGCGCCTATTGTCCTATACCTTGCAGTGTTTGTAGCTTTTGAACCCAACAATTATTTTGGCTTGCGGGAAACTGGCAGTGACAACAGCCCTATCTCTCGCATTCGTGCCTTTGAGAAGGAACCTCACGAAAACATTCTTCTTGGAGATTCCCGCATGGCCCACTTTGACATGGATCTGGTGGACCAGGTCTCCGGCGTTCAATGGTCAAATTTGGCTTATGGCGGAGCCAGTCTTGAGGAGAGCATCGACGAATTTTATTACGTCTATGAACAGCATCCGGAGATTGAGCGTGTACTGATGAGCATTTCCTTCTACACTCTAAACGCCAACTACCGCACAGCAAACCGAATGGCAACAGTGGAAACACAACTGGCCAACCCGGTTGCGTATATCTCCAATCTTGAATACAACATCAACACTCTGACTGTCATCGGAGATAAGATACGCGGTTTGCCCGACGCAGAAGAAACCGCGGAACATACCCCGGACGACTATTTGCCCAACGGACAGCGCAAGGATCTGGTGGCCTATGCGGCTATTCTGTATCAAAACTGCGCCAAAGCTGGCACTCTTCCCATGGCCGAGGGTTATTCCAGTACTCAGAGCATGGTGGATGCCATGGATTCGGGCGAATTGGACGGCGAAGCGCTGGCTGCGGCAATGGAAAGCTGTACCGAAGCGGATTCCAAATACGCCATTAACGAACCAGCACTTGAGCGACTTTTGGAACTGGTGGAATTTTGCAAAGACAACGGCGTAGAATTAACGCTATTGGTGCCGCCCATGGACGACAGTCTTTATCGCTATGTGTGTGAGCCCTTGGGCATCGATGACGCTATGCGCGGCGCTTTGGACACCATTCGTTCCAGTGGTGCCCGCGTACTAGACTACGAATGGACCGAAATGCCCCACTGGGACGACACGGCCTATTTTGACGGATTCCATTTGGACACCCGTCACGGACTTCCCCAATTTACCCAAGAGTTGTTCACCCGGGTGATGGAAGATTGATCTTTAAAAAGGAGTTTTTCCATGTCTTTGGATTTTCTGATTTTGTATGAGCATGTGGTTCGAGAATACGAAAGCTTGCTTTTGCTGAAGCTGGAACTGGAGCGCCGGGGTTATTCGGTGGCGATTCATCAGCTCTTGGACCGCAAAAAACTGAAGTATTTCACCTGGAAAAAGCCCAAGGTGCTGGTGTCCAGTTGCATGTATGATGACGAGGCCATCAACAGTCATGTGTACAACAACGTGGGCGTGTGCCGTAAGGTAGTAAATTTGCACTGGGAACAAATGCTGTCCGATACCCAAGAAGCGGCTCCCTGGTTTAATTTCAATGGAAATGCCAAAAAATGCGTGCAGACCTGCTGGGGAGAATTGACACGCCAGCGCCTGCTGGCCCACGACGTGCCCTCGCAGAACTGCCCGGTGACCGGGGCTGTGATGATGGATTTTCTGCGGCCGGAATTTGAGGGTTACTTCAAAAACAAAGAGCAGCTCTGCAAAGAGTTCGGCTTGGACCCTGACAAGAAGCTGATGCTGTATATCTCCTCCTTCGGCTACGGCAGCATGAGCGAGCAGGAAGTGCAGGAGCTGAGCAAAATGGCTGGCGAAGATTTCACTCAATTTGCTCGTACCAACCGAGAAAGCATGGCCGAGACCCTGCGCTGGTTTGACCTTTATCTTGCCGACCATCCGGAAGTGGAACTGGTGTACCGCAGACATCCTTCCGAGTGGAACAGCCCTGCACTGGACGCTTTGCAGAAAAAACGCCCCAACTTTCACGTGATTTTTGCGGACAGTGTCAAGCAATGGATCGTGGCCGCAGATCAAATTTTCATTTGGATGAGCACCGCCATTGCAGAGGTGTATTTCGCGGGCAAAAGTTGCCATATTTTGCGGCCTCAGCCCATTGAGCACGAATACGATCCTGTCATTTATAAAGGTGGTCGCTATGTGGAGACATACGAAGAATTCTGCCAAGCGGCAGGACAGGAAGATGCTCCTTTCCCCATCGACAAAGCCATGATCGAAGGTTATTTTGACAAGAGTGAAACCCCTAGTTATATTCGAATGGCAAACCTTTTGGAAGATGTTTATAAAAACCCACCGCGGGACGATCCCTTTGCGCCGCCTTTCAAGCCGCATTTCAATCTTTTGAAGTTCTGTGCGCTGGTGGGCATTCATATGATGTATGCCGTGCATCTGAATCCGAAGGTATTCCGTCGTATCTGCCCGCCTTTTGCAGATTTTGCAGGGCGCATTTACGGTTATGTAGACAAGGCCCATATTTCTCGACAGGAAGTGGCTCGCATGGAAGCCAAAATTCGCCCGTTTGTGGAAGGTTCACATAAAATGTGAATGCGGACTTGTTTTTCCGACCATAAGAAAGGTATAATAAAGCAGGAGTTGCCGATTGGGGCAGCTCACGGGAAAGCGAGGTTTTCAACAATGAAGTATTGTAAACGATGCACCATGCCTGACACCCGTCCCGGCATCACCTTCGATGAAGAAGGCGTATGCAGCGCGTGCCGGCATTATGAACACCGCAAAGAAGTGGACTGGGACGCACGCTGGAAAGAATTTGAGGCTATGTGCGATAAGTATCGCGGCATGAACGGCCCTGGCGGCTACGACTGTGCCGTGGCAGTATCCGGCGGAAAGGATAGCCATTTCCAGGTGTATATCCTAAAAGAAGTAATGCACATGAACCCCATCCTGTTCAGTGTAGAAGACAATTTCCCCATGACAGAGGCAGGACAGCACAATCTGAAAAATATTTCCGAAGAATTTGGCTGCACCATCATCAGTTGCAAACCCAACATCAAGGCACAGAAAAAACTGATGCGCGCTTTCTTTGAAAAATACGGCAAGCCCACTTGGTATGTAGACCGGCTTATTTACACGTTCCCGCTGCATATGGCTGCTAAGTTCAACACTCCGTTTTTGTGCTACGGTGAAAATGTAAGTTTTGAGTATGGCGGCAATGCGGACGAAGAGACTTACTCGGCCAAAGGGCAGATTGAAAACGGCGTAGCTGTGGGATTCCCCAAAGAAGAGCTGCTCAGCTACGGCGTGACCGAGAACGACCTGATTCTAACCGAGGCGCCCAGCGCCGAGGAACTGGCCAAGTTGGATCCGTTCTATATGAGTTATTTCTTGCCCTGGAACAGTTATAAAAACTATCAGATTGCCAAAGCTCACGGATTCCACGACTTGACCCATGAGTGGAAGCGCACTCACCACGCTGAGGACTTTGACCAGGTGGATTCCCGCGCTTATCTGGTACACTCCTGGCTGAAATATCCGAAATTTGGCCACGCCACTGCTACGGACTACACCGCCCGCTACATCCGTTATGGCATGATGACCCGGGACGAGGCCATCAAAATCGTAAAAGAGAGGGACGGAAACCTGGATCCTCTGTGTGTGCGGGATTTCTGTCAGTTCTGCGGCTACAGCGAAAGTGAATTCTGGGCCATTATGGACAAATTCTACAACCGGGATTTGTTCCGTAAGGATGAATTCGACCGCTGGGTTCTGAAACATCCCATCTGGGAAGAATAATTTCAAAAGCCATGGCATTCATCGCCATGGCTTTTTTATTGACAAATTTCGTGCCCCTTGTTATTGTAATGACGAAGGGGGATGAAAAAATGATTCAAAGAAAAAGTATTGCACTCTGTATTGTTTTAACTCTGGTTACTTGCGGGTTGTACGGTATCTACTGGATCATTACGTTGGTCAATGATTTGAACACATTGACGGAGGATGCGCAAGCGGCATCTGGCGGCGTAGTATTTCTTCTGTCCCTAATCACCTGTGACATCTATTGGCTCTACTGGGTTTATAAGGCCGGCGGAAAGGTAGACGTGATGCGCCAGCGCCGTGGAATTATCAGTTCCAACACCGGCATTTTGTATCTGATTCTCTCGTTTATCGGACTGGGAATCATTGCGCTTGCTCTGTTGCAAAACGAGATCAACGAATCTGTGCAACCGTGAATGACCGGCAAATCATGCGCCGGCGGCGCGTTCTCTTTGGGTTCGTAGCAGTCTGTATCCTCTACGGTGGCTGGGTGCTGTACACCGGCAAAGGGATTCCTTGTATTTTTCACTCAATTACGGGACTTTTTTGCCCTGGTTGCGGCATTACTCGCAGTCTGACGGCATTGGTATGTCTTGACTTAAAGACTGCATTGCATTCGAACGCTGCCGTTGTGCTTTTGCTGCCTTTTTGGGTGTGGCTTGTTTGGAAAATGGCGACCGGCTATTTGAGAGGAACTGGATTTTCGCTTTCTCGGGCACAAAACCGGCTGGTGTGGGGCGTTTTGCTCTTTGTGTTGGCATTTGGCATTGCGCGGAACATTCCCTGCCTATGGTTTCTTCGTCCAATTGAATAAAAATGCGGTCCGGCTGAAAACCGGACCGCATTTTTTTATTTGTCAGGATCCTCGCACCAAAGACGTACCCAACGAGTGTATCTTGCTGTTCCCAAAAGCTCCGTATAAATGGCTTTGAGCTTATCGATCAGTCGTTCACCCTCCAATTCACGAGGCAAATGAAAGGCGATGATTCGATACTCCACTTCATACAGACAACACTTTACACAGGTCTGAACAAAGCGATTGCGTTCATAAAACGCAAGCCGACGCCGACGTATCTCGTCTTCCGGGCCTTTGTCTGGCGCTTCCACTTCTCCCAAAATGACCGCTTGGGCAAAAGGACCGTCTAAAAGCTCTTTCAAAAAACGGCTTCCCCATCCACCGCCACGGCTTTGCGGAACCGTCATGAGATAGTCCATTAAATAAACTCCGCCTGCTCGGATAAAAAACGCGCAGCATTGTACAGAACCGTCGTCTGTATAGCCGCCATAACACACATAGCGGCCCTGCCGTATCATGGCCAGAATATTTCTCCAGGGCCGTAGTTCGGCCGGCGGAAACGCCTCGGGGAAATTTTTGCGATACACTTCATACGCCTGTTCGGCCGTCATCTCTCGAATTTGCAAATGCTCTCTCCTTTTATGCTGCGTGTTCTGTACACATACCTGGAATTTGGTCTGCCTTGTAATAGCCTGTGGCCGTGCGTGGACAATTTGCAGTCGCAATTCCACCACTGGATAGACAATAGGTTTCTTCGACTACAGTGGAATCGACCGGGAACTCCTTTGTTTCCAACGAGCTCTGTGCTTTTCGCATCACATAGCGCCATGCACTGGTCGGCGCATGAGTACCCGCCGAGGTATTCAATGCAAACCCGGAATCATAACCATACCAAGTGGCAGTAACATAATAGGGCGTTAGGCCCACGAACCAATAGTCACGGTTGTCTGAACTGGTACCGGTTTTGCCTACACTGTCCATGGAACCGCCCACGCTATATCCCGCTGCAGTGCCATTTCCCTCCATTACACCTCGCAAAAGCCGATTCATCACGTAGGCCGTGTCGCTGTCCAGAACTTGCTTTGTCTCTAGTTCCGGAGTAAGGATCTCCCGTCCATACCCGGTTTGCACGCTTTCATAACTATGAAGCGTGGTAAAGCTGCCTCCGTTGCCAAACATCATATATGCGCCCGCAAGTTCATAAGGTGTCACACCGTAAGTGGAGGACCCCAGAATCATCGGTCCGGAATCCTTATCCTCTTGCGTAAAGCTGGTGATTTCCAATTGTTCGGTCACAAACTTGTAAATATTGTCTACGCCCGCCAGTTCGCCTACACGCACTGCTACGGTGTTGATGCTTTGGGCAAGTGCATCCGCAACCAGCATATTCTTCTCGCTGTAAGTTTTGGAGAAGTTTGCCGGCCAATCCTTCATTTCGCCGGTGTTCTCATCTTCGATTTGACGCACCGGAGCGTCCAGAAAAGGTGTGGACCATGTGATCTGATCCTGCTCAAGTGCCAAAGCATAGGCACCGATAGGCTTCATCGTACTGCCAACTTGCCGCAGTGCATCCGTGCCTCTGTTGAATCCGCGGCTGACTTCTTTCTCGCCCAAGCCGCCCACTACTGCGCACAACCGACCCTCATAATCCACGCTGACCATCGCTGCCTGCGGATATTCGATAATTTCTTGTGTAACGGGGTTTCCGTTTTCATCCAAAACACGATTTCCAGCATCGTCGTATACATACGCAGTGGTCTTGACTCCCAAACCGCTCTGCGGGAAGAAATTTCCATACAACATGGCATTCTCCATTTGCTCCTGTAATTGGGGGTCCACCGTGGTATAAATTCTCAAACCGCCATTGTAAAGCAAATTGGTCGTTTCGGTACCATTGAGTCCGTACTCCTCCCGCAATGCAGCAGAAATATCACTGAGCACCTTATCTGTAAAATAACTTGTGACAGGGGTCTCATTCACCGGAAGATTTCCCGGGGAAAGCCCAATTGGCTCTGCTGACGCAGAATTGTATTCCTCTTCGGAAATATACCCTTGCTGCCACATTTCATACAAAATATAATTGCGCCGTGATAAATGCGTATCCGGATTTGTCACCGGATCATAGCGCGTAGGATTTTTTGTAATGGCTGCGATCGAAGCACACTGAGCCAAATCCAGCTCACTGGCCGATTTTCCAAAAAGCTTAATGCTCTCAGCCTCTACTCCTGCCGTGTTTCCAGTAAAACTGATTACATTCAGATATGCTTCTAAAATCTGGTCTTTGTCATACGTTGCATCCAGCCAAAGGGCACGCCAAATCTCACGGACCTTACGGAAATAGCCATCCAGTCCGCCACTCTCTTCGTCCCTGGTCAGATTTTTTACAAGCTGCTGTGTGATGGTAGAAGCCCCTTGTTTGATTCCATCCTCACCGCCAAAGTAGGTCCCGGTGAGCATTTTTTTCATTTCGTTCAACACTGCAAAGGCCGTTCGTTTCCAGCTCACGCCATGATGCTTGTAGAAATCTCGGTCCTCAATTGCAACAAATGCATTTTGCATATCTTCCGGTATCTCACTGAGCGATATCCATTTTTTCTGTTGCGTCGCTTCCAGGCGGGCGTATTCTTCCCATTCCCCTGTGGTCCGGTTCTGCGCATACAGAATCGTAGCGTCTTTGTGAGGAAGCTGATCCAGATCCAGCCACAAAAAATCATTCCGGGTCGCATTGTAAAGATATATTCCCAGCACCGTACTGCAAATGACCAAAAGACAGCACAAAGAAGCCACCAATGGCCAAATCCAACGATGTTTTTTTCGGCTTGTGGCTTTTTTCTCTGGTTTATGAACTCTTTTTTCTCTCTTTTTGCGGCTGGAGCGATTTTCAAAAGTCTCTTGCTGCTCATTTGCCGTCAAATCCTCCAGCAAATGTTCGCCATCTTCTTCCGGCATCCCGATGGGAGTCTCAAAAAGGTCAGGCTCCTCCTGCCTTTTTACTCCTTCTGATTCGTTCCGGTATTGCTTAGGAAGCCGGATATTTCGCTTTTCAGGCAGCATACACCTCACCCCTCTCTATAAAAAAGAACTACTTTTCAGTTTTTCTTCAAATATTTAGGCTTTCCATGTTCATCAATGATGATGGTATTATCCAATTGTGCCCGCAAAGAAGCCTTCATGCTGTCAATATATTCTCTGCGCAGAGCAGCCTGCTCCTCTTTCTCCTGCTGTGTCAGCCCCTGCGGGGTTCGGCTCTTCTGGCTCAACTCATTGATCCGTTTGATTTTTTCATCCGTCATACTTCCTGCTCCTTTTTCACATATTAGTATAGTATACCACAAAACCATTGTTTTTGCACGAGGCGGAAAGCAGCAGCGGCGCCCGGTATGCAATCGGGCGCCGCTGCTGCTTTTGTGAAAGAGGAATCAAGGTAAAGAAATCAAATCTATTGAAAACCCCGTTTCCAGGGATTATCGTTTGCCGCCGGGCGGCGCAGACAAACCAGCGTTATGCCAATCCGTCAGCACGACCCGGCTTTTTTTAAAGCCCGGCCTCAGCACCACATTCCGTGTGCACGAAGCTCCGCACGCCTTTGGCAAAAGGCTTCTTTTGCCGCGTACCATCAAAGAGCAGCCTTTCTTCCACGGGCTCTTTCAGCAGAAGAGGTGGCTCGCAAAACACTCTTTGTGCCAACAATTACATTGTAATGGAAGTTTATGAACAAACTTTGATACTCCGGTTAATGATTTGCGAAAAAAGGTATCAGAGCAGTAGTTTTTGTGCTACAATCAATACGAATCCACGCAGAAAGGAAACGCACAATGCCTAAAAATTATCAGCGAGAACTGGAGTCGTGTCTGCGTACTTTGAACGGCCGCCCGCGCCTTCTCCTTCATAGTTGCTGTGCTCCTTGTTCGAGCTATGTATTAGAATATCTATCCCCTTATTTTGAAATTACGGTGGATTATTACAATCCCAATTTGGACAGCGCCGAAGAACACGCTTTGCGCAGTGCTGAGCAGGCACGGTTGATCCAACAGGCTCCCTTTTGCAGGGATGTGAGCCTTGAGACGGTCGCTTATGATCCAGACGCCTTTTACAAAGCGGTCAAGGGCCTGGAGCAGATTCCAGAGGGTGGCGAACGCTGTTTTGCCTGCTATCGACTTCGCTTGGAACAGGCCGCAAAACGGTGCCGAGACGGAGGATTCGACTTTTTCACTACCACCCTCTCCATCAGCCCGCACAAAAATGCTGCCAAATTAAATGAGATTGGCGAAGAATTGGCCACACGTTACAATGTCCGCTGGCTTGCGTCCGATTTCAAAAAGAAAAATGGGTTTAAACGCAGCACCGAACTGGCCGCTGAGTACGATTTGTATCGTCAGGATTACTGTGGCTGCGTTTTTTCAAAACAGGAGGCAAAAAAACGCCTTCAAAAGGAGGAATCGACCCAATGAAAATCGTTTTGCTGGAGTCTCTGGGTATCTCCGAAGAGTCTTTGCAACGTCGGATTGCGCCGCTTGTACGGGCAGGTCATGTGTTTGAAGTCTACTCGCGCACTACGGATCCGGAACGCCTTGTGCAGGAATGCGACGGGGCACAGGCCGTACTCTTAGCCAACATGCCTTTTCCAGACGGCGTGATTGACCGATGCCAGGATCTTCGTTTTATCGATATTGCATTTACCGGTGTGGACCATGTGGGTCTGGATGCTGCGCGAAAAAAAGGGATCACCGTCAGCAATGCGTCGGGCTATTCCACCACGGCAGTAGCTGAACTAACAGTGTGCATGATGCTTTCTCTTTTGCGAAACGTCAGCGCTGTACAAACGCGTTGTCGGACCGGACAGACGAAGGACGGACTTGTAGGAAGCGAGCTGGCCGGAAAGACTGTGGGCATCGTAGGGACCGGAGCCATTGGTCTTCGGGTGGCAGAGCTTTGTCATGCATTCGGATGCGAAATCATCGCCTTTAGCCGCACGCAACGCCCCGAGGCACCGGATTACGTCCGGTATGTTCCGCTGGATGCACTGATGGCTTTATCCGATGTAGTGACATTGCATTGTCCTCTGACCGAGCAGACCCGCGGACTGATCAATGAGCAGCGCCTGTCCCTGATGAAGCCCGGTGCACTTTTGATCAATGCTGCCCGCGGCGGTGTAGTAGATACGCAGGCACTTGCGGACGCTTTAATAAGCGGAAGACTGGGCGGTGCTGGTGTGGATGTATTTGACGTTGAACCCCCGCTTCCGGAGGATCACCCGCTGCTTCATACTCCAAACACTCTTGTGACACCGCATGTAGCCTTTGCCACTGTACAATCGATGGAACTTCGAGCGGATATCGTATTTGACAATCTGATGCAATGGATGAACGGACATCCGGTTCGTCAGATACTTTGACTCTTTATATGCTCATGCGGCTTGCCTTACAAAATGCAAGGCAAGCCGCATATTTTTTTGCAGCACGTCCCAAACTTCTCCTGAACGGAGTGCTGCGCGAAAAGCGCATCCAATACACTTCATAAGGAGTATAGCATGGAAGAATCATTGGAACTACGCATGCAAGAAACCATCCACGATTTTGCGGACAAACCCGTTGCATTCAGCTCCGGCGAATTGGACCGAAAGATGTACAAAGGAATGTCCGGCAATATGGGCAGCTACGCGCAGAGAGATCCAAAGCGTCATATGCTTCGTCTGCGTACTGTTGGCGGCCAAATTGACCAAACAAAATTGCAATTTGTCGCCGACGCGGTAGAGCGCTTTCAAATAGGACGTTTAAAAATTACCACCTGTCAAACACTTCAGCTTCATGATCTCCCCCCTGAGTCCTTGGCCCCTCTAATGGAGCAAGCACTAACATATGGCATCGTTACGTTAGGAGGCGGCGGAGACAACCCCCGCAGCGTGATGGCAAGTCCTCTGTCCGGTGTGGAACCAAAGGAAGCTTTCGATGTCCTCCCATACGCACAAGCCGTATCGGACGATTTGGTGGCCCATCTGTTGGATCTGCATCTGCCACGAAAGTTAAAAATTGGTTTTTCCAACGGACCGCGAAACGAGACCCATGCCACCTTTCGAGATTTGGGATTTGTAGCGCAACCGGACGGTACGTTTCGTGTGTATTGTGCCGGCGGACTTGGTCCCAATCCCAAGCTTGGAATTTGCGTAGTCGAAAAGCTCCCCGCTTCGGACATTTTATATTGTGTGGATGCAATGCTTGACGTATTTACTACCTTTGGAAATTATGAAAACCGCGCCCGGGCTCGCACCCGATACCTTCAGGAGACGCTTGGCCCTGAACGGCTGCAAGCCGAATTTCAAAAAGCACTGAAAAAGGCTCGTTCTTTCTCACGCACCTTTATCCCCAGCACTTTCCCCATTGCGAAAGAACCGGATGGTCAGATACGCGCACAACGCGTTCTTCCTCAAAAGCAAAAAGGATTGTATACCGTTTGCTATCATCCCACCGGCGGTTATCTGCCTGTGACACTTCCACGCCGTCTTCACAAAGCCCTCAGCCAAATGGAGCAAACACAAGTTCGTTTGGGTCCAGATGGCACACTGTACGTCATCAACCTGACCGGGCGGGAAGTTCCAGAAATTCTGCAACTCACGCAAGGCGGTGCGAATACTTGCTTTGAGTCCAGCGTCAGTTGTGTAGGTGCATCCGTTTGTCAGCAGGGCATACGCGATTCGCAGGGATTGCTGGCCGCCATGTTGGAGGCCGTACGTCCGTACCACTTTCAGGATGGTGTCCTGCCTCAAGTGCGCATTTCCGGATGCCCGTCCAGTTGCGGCTGTCATTCAATTGCCGGCCTTGGTTTTGCAGGCAGTGTAAAACTGGTCGATAAAGTAGCGCATCCTGCCTTTTCCGTCTTTGCCGGCGGCAATGAGTTGCAGTTGCAGGAGTGTCTGGGCGAAAAACTGGGAGTAATGCTGGAGAGAGATATTCCCGCGTTTATGATTCGCCTCGGACAGCTCATTCAGGCAGAAAACACCACTTTTGAGCGATGGTTTCCTTCTCACAGAAAGCAACTGATTGATTTGGCCTCCGAATTCTTTGTATAAGTCAATCAAAAAGGCCCTGCCATCCGGCAGGGCCTTTAAAGATTTACAATAGTTTTCGATACAACGCAGCAATTTCTTCCACGGATGTATCACGAGGATTTCCCGGACGGCATGCGTCCGCATAAGCGGATTCTGCCAAGAAGGTCACATCCTCCTCTTTTACAATTTGCTTCAGATCCGCAGGGATTCCCACGTCTGCGCTCAACTTTTGGACCGCTTCGCACGCAGCTTTGCGATATTCGTCCTGCGTCATAGCGTCTACACCTTCCACACCCATGGCACGGGCGATCTCGCGGTATTTCTCACCTGTGCAAGGTGCGTTATACTCCATCACCGTAGGCAATAAGATGGCATTTGCCACACCGTGCGGAGTATCGTATACAGCGCCCAAAGAGTGCGCCATGGAATGTACAATTCCGAGTCCCACATTGGAGAAACCTTGTCCTGCAATGTACTGCGCCAAAGCCATGCCTTCACGGCCTTCAGCCTCTCCGGCCACAGAGGAGCGCAGATATTTAGAAATCAGACGGATGGCCTCCAAATGGAACATATCGGTCATCTCCCAAGCGCCCTTGGTGATGTATCCCTCAATTGCATGGGTCAAAGCATCCATACCGGTAGCAGCCGTCAATCCTTTGGGCATCGTAGCCATCATGTCCGGATCGATTACAGCCACTTCCGGAATGTCATGCGTGTCAACACAGACAAATTTGCGTTTCTTCTCCACATCGGTGATTACATAATTGATGGTCACTTCCGCAGCGGTTCCGGCCGTTGTGGGTACGGCAATGGTAAACACCGCATGCTTTTTGGTAGGCGCCACACCTTCCAAACTACGCACATCCGCAAATTCGGGATTTTCTGCGATAATTCCCACCGCTTTGGCCGTATCCATAGAGGAACCACCGCCAATAGCAATGATGCAATCTGCACCACTGGCCTTGAATGCAGCTACACCGTGCTGTACATTTTCGATGGTGGGATTGGCCTTTATGTCACTGTAAATTTCATATGCAAAATTCGCCGCGTCCAAAAGACGGGTGACCTTGTCCGTCACTCCAAATTTCAAAAGATCCGGATCTGAGCAGACAAAAGCCTTCTGATAACCACGGCCCGTCAATTCTGGAACAATATTTTCCAGTGCCCCTTTCCCGTGATAGGAAATGGTATTTAATACGATACGATTTGCCATGTGAAAACAACTCCTTTCAAATCCTGGGCTTGTGATTTTATCATACCGTTTCGGTGAAAGAAAATCCAGAGCATTCACGATTTTTTTACATTTGTTTTCAAAGGTGCAGATATGGTACAATAAAATGACCAATTTTTCAAAGGAGACCCCTATGCCGAACTGGATTGAAATCGATGATTTATCCCGGCCAGAACTTGATATGTTCACTCGCCTGACAGAGCCGCAGTTGCGCAACCGAAAAGAACCAGAGATGGGAATTTTTATTGCGGAGAGCCCGAAAGTGATTGAACTTGCACTAAATGCAGGCTGTGAACCCCTGGCCTTTTTAATGGAAAGGAAAAAGGCAGAGGGTACGGCCCGAGAGCTTTTGTGCCGTTGTCCCAACGTCCCGGTCTATACGGCAGAGCGCGAACAATTGGCTACCCTGACCGGTTTTGCCCTGACCCGCGGCGTATTATGCGCAATGCGCCGTCCGCCCCTTCGCTCAATGGCAGAAATCTGTCGCGGCGCCCGGCGCATTGCCGTATTGGAAGGTATTGTAGATGCCACCAACTTAGGTGCAATTTTTCGTTCGGCCGCTGCCTTAAACATGGATGGCGTACTCCTTACCACTACGTGTTGCGACCCGCTTCGCCGGCGAGCTGCAAGGGTCAGTATGGGAACGGTCTTTCAAATTCCCTGGGCACGCATCACTCTGCCTTGGCCGGAACAAGGTCTAACAATTCTGCGTGACAACGGATTCAAGACGGCTGCTCTTGCCCTTAGCGAGCGCTCCATAAGCATCCGCGACCCACGTCTGGCCAGTGCGGAAAAACTCGCATTGGTGCTGGGAACAGAAGGCGACGGTCTGTGTCAGGAAACCATCGCCAAGTGCGATTATACCGTGCGCATTCCCATGGCCAACGGAGTAGACTCACTAAATGTAGCGGCTGCAGCCGCTTTGGCCTTTTGGCAAACACAACCGCAGAATTAAAAACAGCGCTGCCCAGTCGGGCAGCGCTGTTTTTTACTTTTTCACGGCTTGCTCCAAGGCCGCCAAATCTTCTTGGTCCGGATGGCTGAGCGCACGGTCAAAATTCTCAATCATCATGGGAAGATTCGGTGCGTGTTCCGGGCTCTCCATCATTTTCTCGTATCTGGCACGCACAGACATAGGCATTTTGCCCTGGCACATGAAAGTTCCAACCAGCTTTGCCTCATTCGGCAAATAATCCCTCACCCGATTCAGAATACTTTCAAAATACGACGGGGTTCCGCCAAATCCTGCCGTTCCAAACAGGAACACCTGTTGATTGGAAACGCTTTTTAAAAACTCAGCAATCTGCGAGTCGCAATTTCCTTTGTCTGTCCAAAATCCCACATAGATTCGATCTGCTTCCAGCGCACGAGCGCTCGGTTCACCGAAGTAAATACAGTCTTGTGACCCAAGGACCGACTGGATCTTTTCGGCCAAACATTTTGTATTTCCGGTTTTGCTGCTGTAAACAATTGCATACTTCATTGTTCTATCTCCTTTTCATAAATACAGTGGACCCCTTTGTGTGCCATCATTCCGCCTAGACATGCCCGGTTGCACCGGACACAGCGCCGAATCTCATTGACTTTTCCGCTCATCGCTTTGTTCGGCCATTGAGGATCTGCAATCAGTGCCCGACTCATGGCCGCACAATCCATTCGGCCAACCTTTATCTGCTGTTCCACAAAATCCGGGTCTGTCAATCCGCCTACACCACATACAGGAAGAGTTGTCAGAGCACGCACCTGATCACAAAACGGCAGAAAACATCCTTCCTGGCCAAAATACGGATGCTTTGCCGATGGTATGGTGTCCTCCAGTTCCCCGTGATTCGCCAAAGTCACATGAAAACTGGTCACACCGGCCTGTTCCAACAGCGGTATAAACACCGGAAGTTCGCTTTCCAGCACTCCCGCATTTCCATAGTGAGGATTTTCTCGGCGCACGGCCAACTTATAATCAATGGGAATATCGGGCAGTTGTTCGCGTACGGAACGCACTGCCTCGCATGCAAATCTTGCCCGATTTTCTGCACTTTGGCCATACATATCCGTGCGATGATTGTAAATGCTGGAGCTAAAACTTCCGCACATCCGGTCTCCATGCACTTGAATCATATCAAACCCCGCCTGCTTGGCCAACACCGCCGCCCTGCCGAATGCGCGGATAATTTTTGTGATTTGGGCTGTGGACATTCCTGTAATATAAGGTCCGACTTCTTTGTTCAACAGAGGACGAAGTTCTGCTTTTGAAATCTTTTTTGTAAGAACGCCGGGAACGTATTTGAACATCGCGCGCAAATTGGAGTCCGACTGATGAAGTTGGGCGCACAAAAGACAGTTTTCACTGTGTACTGCCTGTGCCAATCTCTTGTAAAAGTCCATTCCCTTTTTGCTGTAAAGCGATGGTCCAAAGCCGTGCGGCAACACCGAAACATCCCCAATTACGATCATCGCGCAGCCACCTGCCGCGATTTGCCGCATACGCTCGATCATCTCGTCCGGCGCCACTCCCATGGATGTGGGAGCAAAGATGATTCGATTTTTCAATTTCAGTCCGCCATAAAGAACCGGACTTCCAATGGTTTGATAACTGCTCATTTCTTTTCTTCCAAGCCTCTTTTAATCTTTCCTAACAGCATCTTCATTTGTGTCTGCTCTTCCAAAGTTAAAACGCTCAGCGCCTGCTGGTCCCAGTCAAAAAACACCTGATGGCTCACATCAAATGCCTGTTTTCCTTTTTCGCACAAATCCAAATGATACGCTCGCCCCTCTTTCCGGCGGCTGATAAATCCACCGTCCACGAGCTTTTGAATGCTTCTTTGACCATATCCCCAATCCATTCGCAGGGCGTGTACAAGCTCAGATGGAGTGCACCCCGGATGCTTCCCCACATAAATCAATGGAAATAGTAAACCAAAGTTGAGCTCAACCGCCTGTAGCGCACGAGCGGTGTAACCTGAGAACTTACGATAAAAAACCGTGGTATAAAAAGCCAATGTTCCAAACATGTTTTCACTCCTTTTGTTCAGCGTCAGTATACTCCGTTTACTTGACTAAGTCAAGTAAACAAAAAAAGATTTTCTTTTTGTTCACAAATAGCAAAAAGGCGGCAGATACACCATCTGCCGCCTTTTATTTGTATTCAAAGATTTATTGACCTACTTGTCCACCCTTGTTGACAAAATGAATCTGAGGACCGCGTGTCAGAGGATAGGCGATCAGTGCGCTTGTATCCAAATTTTCTTCAAACATTGAAACCGCGCTGATCTGGCTGTTGTCATAGGTTTTGTAATAATAAATTCCACTGCCTGCATCAATACAGCAGGAATAAGTGGTCTCATCGTATTTGCCTTCGGGTGTAATGACCGTTCCGCGGACCATAGAGACCCCTTCCAAAATGTGAAAGAACTGATTTACCTTTTCTTCCGGCTCACCCGTCATCACCGCATTTTCTTTCAAAAATGCAGCCCGCACAAAACGTGACATCGGAGATGTATCTCCGGGCAGGCCCAAGGCTCCCATGCCCTGGCCATAAATCTGCAAATCCAGTGCCTGAGAAAAACGGTTTTCCGGTGGGCGGGCGGACAGCGACTGATAATTATTCAAATTCATCAGTTGGAAAGGGAACGGCGGATTGTTGGTCATAACTCCCACCGGATCCTCGTAAATACGAAGGCCGTCTTCCCGCGGTTCCGCCACCAAGGAACCCGTTGCATCCGCAATGTGCCAGTGCAGAGGTGCCAGAGGATATCCCTCGGCAAAAGGCTTTGAGATCAAGCGAATATTTTCCAAAAGGCGGCGCGCCTGTACCAACGTAGCACAGGTGCCCAAAACCAGAGGAATCAACTCATAGGGTGCCACATTTTCACGATCATCATCTACATCAGGAAAATACCACGCATTGGACGGAAAATTGAGTCCTGCCATATAAAGGCCTTTTTCATTGGCAGCCTCTGCGTATAGAGGAACATTTTTGGCGACACTCGCCATACCGATCATGGCAAAATGGCGTATCATGTCCGGACGATAGTGGAACGAAAAGGGGTACTCCCGAGGCGTAACGACCACCTGTTCTCCAAAGGAATATTCAAGATCCAGATTTCGACCAAACAGCGCTGGCTCAAAAAAAGAAATACTCGTACACATAAAAAGTCCTCCCTGGTGAACGTTTCTGCTTACAGTATAACCCATTTGCCATTGAAAATCACTCTTTATTCCTCCGAAACGCATAAAAAGTCATGCGTTCTGTAAAACTAATTCCAAAAGAAAAGGCGGGATCATTTTATGAGAGATTCTTTCTGCGGGTGGTATTTTAAATGTCAGTCCAACAATCAAACATTGGCTTTTATCCCTGCGCTCCATGCGTCGGGTGGAACTGTCCACTGCTCACTCCAGGTGATTTGCCCGGATGGAAGCTGGACCATTCCTTTCCCACACAATGCTTTTCAAAAAGAAAAAGGACGATTTGCATGGAAAATCGGTGACTGCCGCTTTGGAAGAGAGGGCATCACTCTCCATTTGAACAGCGAGGGCTGTCATGCGACTGGCGAAGTGCGCTTTGGACCTTTTGAGCCGGTGTCCTATGATGTAATGGGACCACTTGGAAAACTCCCCCTTTTGGAATGCCGACACACCGTTGTGAGTATGCGTCATCGGGTGGATGGACAAATCATTATCAATGGAAAAGTGTACCGTTTTGAAAACGCTTTGGGATACATTGAAGGAGATCGTGGCTCCTCCTTTCCCAAAGAATACGCGTGGACACATTGTTTTTTCGAAGATGGAAGTCTGATGTTGAGCGTTGCAGATGTGCCGCTGGGCCCAGTCCACTTTACGGGCACCATTGCCATCGTCCACTGGCATGGGCAGGAATATCGATTGGCCAGTTATCTTGGAGCAAGAGTTCTAAAAAAGCAGAATGGCGAACTTCTGATTCGTCAAGGCACCGCGCTCCTTTGTGCCAAAATGATGGACAAGCATGCACTCCCGTTGGCTGCCCCCATCAAGGGGCAGATGGAACGCACGATCCGAGAAAATGTCTCCTGCCGTTCTTATTATCATTTTCAAAAGAACAGAAAAACACTTTTTTGTTTTCTTTCTCCCGACGCATCGTTTGAATTTGAATATCCCATTTAAAAAACGAGGGCCTTTGAGGCCCTCGTTTCAAATTTTCTCATGTGAAAAATCGCTTTCGTCCAAAAGGCAAAATTGATTTCGGCTGGTTTTGAGCAGCCCATCTCGCTGCATCTTGGCCAGTTCGTGCGACAATGCACTCCGGTCCACACCCAAATATGCAGCCAATTGCTGACGATCAAACGGAATGGAAAAAGTATTCGAGCCATTCCTCATGGCCTGATAAGAAAGGTAGGACAAAATCCGCCCGCGAATGGTTTTTGCGCATGTATGAAAAATTTTACGGGACAAGCTCAGATTTTTCTGAGCACACAGCGTTACCAAATTGCGAATCAATTGACCGTGGTCATCACAGTTCTGCGGGCACTGCTGAAGAATGCGTTCCACATCCAAAAAAAGCACCTGTGCCAGCTCTCGTGCCACTACATCTACCATGAGGGGTTCGCCGGCCACACAAGCATAGGCTTCTGCAAAAATGCCACCCGGTCCCAACCGATCCAACACGGTTTCGTTGCCCCAAAAATCCTGATTCTCCACTAGAACACTTCCGGACAGCACGATTCCCAACGACCGGACCACCTCGCCTGCCCGATAAATGCTCTGCCCTTTTTCAAACTGCTTGCGCCGTGCCCCTAAACATTTCAGCACCGCATCCATATGCTCCGGTGCAACGCCCTGAAACAAGGCCGTTGTTTTTAAAATCTCTTTGCACATCCCGGTTCTTCCTTCCGCCTTGATCGCTGGATGCGTTCACTGTATTACACCGTGCTGAAAAAGTCAAGTCTTAGTTCAGCCGCCATACGCCCCAATTGAGATAGCCCGCAAAGGCAACCCAAAGCAAATAAGGAATTTGCAGCCATGCGGCCACGGCATCTACCTTCCGAAATACCAAAATCATCCCGACAATCCAGCCCCAGAGAGCAATCAGCCACAATAACGAAATGCCAAACCACTGAAAATTGAAAAACAAAATACTCCAAAAAAAGTTAAATGCCAGTTGAATCAAAAACAGACGCAATCCAAGTGTTCGATTCGGACCGGCCGGCGCCAGATAAACCCGTGCTGCACTTACGCCCATCAAAAGAAATAAAATCCCCCAAACAATCGGAAATACAATGGCGGGTGGCGACAACGGGGGCTGTACAATCGTTTCACTGTATATTTTTGCTCCTTCTCGAGTCAGCCAGCCGGACAAACCTCCCACTGCTTCTACACCCAATATCCATATTGCATAACTCTTCCAATTGACACCATTCATGTGAATCCCTCCTCAAAATAGCATATGCATTCGATACTCCAATATACACTTTCCTCTATCTGATGCACTTTTCACAAAAAGTTCTGCGCACCTCTATGCGAGGCGCCGAAACTTATTTTGCTTCTTGAGTTTCCATCGCAAATAAAGTATATTGAAATTGGAAACCAAAAATAAAAAATGAGTTTCCGGAAAGAGGTGCTCAATGGACGCACTGCGTGACAAATGCATCCAGGCAACCTTCCAACTGTGCAGTCAGGAAGGATTGGATTTCACAATGAGTGCGCTTGCCGCTCGGTTGGGCGTGAGCAAAAAGACGCTTTACGTATTGTTTGACAGCAAAGAATCTCTTCTGTTGGAAATGGTAGAAGTGATGTTTGCACAGGTAAAACAAAGTGAGGCGCAAGTGTTGGCGGACTCCTCTTTGAGTTTAACCGAACAGATTCGGCGCTTGGTGATTGTACTTCCAGAATCTTTTAAAACTCTGAATTGGAGTCGGCTTCAGGGAGTGGAAGAAAAATATCCAACGGTTTATCGAAGTATTTGTCAACATTTGGAATCCGGTTGGGCTCCCACACTGGAACTTTTGGAAAGAGGAATTCAAACTGGGGAACTTCGTCCGTTCTCCATAGGAATTTTTCGAAGTGTGGTTGAAGGAAGCATGGAATACTTTCTTTCTTCGGATGCGCTTGCACGAGAGGGCATCGACTATGTAAATGCACTGGAACAAATGATGGACCTTCTCATGGAAGGAATCGTACAAAAGCAGGAGGAACACACATGAAACGCTATTCTTGGAACAACGACTGGTACTTTACTCCTTCCTTCCGTCCTCAGCTCACCGAATTGAAAAAGCCCGAAGCGGACCTTGTCCCGGTTCGTTTGCCTCATACTGTAAAAGAACTGCCCTTCAACAACTTTTCAGAGCAAGACTATCAAATGGTCAGTGGATACGTCCGTTTTTTTAACGCCCCAAAACAGCATGCGTCGCAACGTGTGATTGTGCGCTTTGAAGGAGCCGCACATTTTGCCCGGATCTATTGCAATGGAGCGCCTGTGGGCGAACACGGCTGTGGCTACACCGCTTTTTCGGTAGATTTGACCGACCATCTGCGCTGGGACGGTCTCAACAATCTGACCGTGGAACTGGATAGCCGTGAGTCATTGGATGTTCCCCCCTTTGGAAATGTGATTGATTATCTCACATACGGCGGTTTATACCGAGAAGTTTGGTTAGAAGTAGGAGACAAAACTCGAATAGAAGATGTTTATGTGCAAGCGGATATCACCGGTGAAATCCGCTGTTTTCCCCACTGTCTGGAGGCGCAGGGATGCGAACTTCACTTGATTGTGACCGATGCCAGCGGAACCGAGATGGCTTGTTGGCAGGGAGATGCTCAAACAGCTCCTGCAAAGCTCCAAGTGAGAAATCCAGCCCTTTGGGATTGCGAAACTCCCGTTTTATATACCTTGACGGTTCGGCTGCTTCGAAAAGATCAGGAACTGGATATGCGGCAGGTCCGATTTGGATTTCGGCGCGTTGAGTTTCGTCCCGAAGGTTTTTTCCTGAATCAAAAAAAGGTCAAGCTTCGCGGGCTGAATCGACATCAGAGCTGGCCTTATCTGGGTTATGCGGTGCCTTCGCGTGCTCAACGCCTGGATGCCGATATTTTAAAATTCGAACTTGGCTGCAATGCGGTACGAACCAGTCACTATCCCCAAAGTCATGCATTTTTAGATCGCTGCGATGAAATAGGCCTTTTGGTATTCACCGAAATTCCAGGCTGGCAGTATATTGGCACTGAACATTGGAAGGCACAGGCTCTTCGCAATGTAGAGGAAATGGTGATACAATACCGCAACCATCCTTCTATTTTTCTTTGGGGAGTACGCATCAATGAAAGTTTGGACGATGATGCATTTTATTCTCAAACCAATCAAATCGCCCGCCGGTTGGATCCTACTCGTCCCACCGGTGGAGTACGAAACTTTCAACACAGCCATTTGCTGGAAGATGTGTATACGTACAACGATTTTTCTCATCATGGGTCCAATCCTGGCTGTGAACCGAAACACGCCGTAACAAAGGAGCAAAGCAAAGGATACCTGATCAGTGAGCACAATGGACACATGTTTCCCACAAAGGCCTTTGACAGTGAGGAACATCGCCTTTCCCAAGCCCTGCGTCATGCCCGTGTACTCAGCGATGCCGGCACTCACCAAGACATAGCTGGAAGTTTTGGCTGGTGTATGTTCGATTACAACACGCATCGTGATTTTGGAAGCGGTGACCGAATCTGTTATCACGGTGTTCTTGATATGTTCCGAAACCCAAAACTTGCCGCTTACACTTACGCCAGCCAACAGGAACTTCACCCTGTGTTAGAAATCAGCAGTTCTATGGATATTGGAGAGCATCCGGGCGGAGCCTTGGGTACCTTTGCCGTGTTTACAAATGCCGACCGAATCGAACTTTATCGCAATGAACAACGGATCGGAAGCTATGAGCCGGATCCTGGTTATCCGGGTCTAGCCCATCCTCCGATCTTGATTCGCGATACCATCGGCACACTTTTGGAACAAGAGGAAGGATTTTCTCCTCGCACTGCGGCACTGGTCAAAGACGTACTGTTTGACGTAGCCCGCTATGGCACCACTTTGCCTTTCTCCACGAAATGCAAAGCTGCATGGCTGATGCTTTTCAAAGGATTTCGGTATGAGGATGGACTGCGATTGTTTTCGCGCTATCTCACAAGCTGGGGCGGACAAGTGGTGCGCTGGCGTTTTGATGCAATAAAAGACGATGCCGTAATTTGCAGCACCGTGCGCTGTCCTGGTGAAAGTCTTGCTTTGCAAGTTTTGGCAGATACTCAGGAGCTGTGCGAAGGAGATTGTTGGGATATGGCCACCATTCGCATTCGCGCCGTAGATGAACATGGTGCAATACAACCTTACTGCTGCCGGGCCGTGACTTTGCAGACCCAAGGGGCCATTGCCCTTGTAGGACCTAGCAGTGTTCCTCTTGCCGGGGGAATGAGCGGTTGCTATGTGCGGACCGTTGGGTTGTCCGGAGAGGGGAAACTCACCATTCATATGGAGGGCGCTCCGGATGTGGAGCTTATGTTTAGCGTGAGCAAACAACAGGAGGAACAACTATGAGTACAAATGTAAAACAAAAACTGGGATTTGGTCTTGGAGCTGTCGGAAAGGATATGGTCTATGCACTTGTATCCGGCTTCATTTTGTACTATTACAACGACGTGTTGGGAATCAGTGGGACCTTTACCGGCATCATGATGATGGCGGCTCGTGTATTTGATGCATTCAATGACCCCTTAATGGGCGTCGTCGTTGAAAAAACCAACACCCGAATGGGAAAATTTCGTCCCTGGATTCTGACCGGCACACTGATCAATGCCTTAATTCTCTATGGAATGTTTGCCATGCCAGCGTCACTGAGCGGTACCCCGATGCTCATTTATGCTACCTGTGCGTATGTTCTTTGGGGCGTAAGCTATACGTTGATGGATATTCCTTTTTGGAGCATGATTCCGGCCATTACCAAAGCCGGCCGTGATCGTGAAAATCTATCTGTCATTGGCCGTACCTGTGCCGCGGTCGGATATGCGGTACCGACTGTACTCACTATGTTGCTTGTCGTACGCCTGGGTGGCAATGAGCGAGAAGGTTTTTCGATTTTTGCCGCCTATATCGCTGTCTTTTTCGTTGTAGCAGAACTTTTATGCGTCTTTTTAATTCAAGAAAAAAAGGCTGAACATTCCAAGTCCCCTTCTGTGCGGGATATGTTTTCTGCGCTTATTCACAACGATCAAGCCATGGTGGTCGTAGTTGGCATCATCGTGTTCAATGCTTCGCTTTATCTCACCACCCAACTTGCCGTATACTTTTTCAAATATGACATTGGAAACAGCGATCTGTTCAGTTTGTTTGGCACCGTAGGTGGCGTGGGCCAGATTCTGAGTATGGCCAGTTTACCCATACTGCGCCGCCGTTGGGGAAGCAAACAAATTTTAACCGGTGCACTTAGCATTACCATTTTGGGATATCTTCTTTTATTTGCACTGAGTATGGCTGGAATTCATTCTGTGCCTGCTCTGGCTGCCAGCGCCTTTATTATCTACATCGGATTCGGACTTGCCACTGTTTTGACTACAGTCTTTTTGGCGGACACTGTCGACTACGGTGAATTGAAAACCGGCCGGCGCAGCGAGAGCGTGATTTTCAGCATGCAGACCTTTGTGGTAAAGCTGGCCAGCGCTATCAGTGTTTTGATTGCGGGTGTGGGGATTGATATGATTGGGTTGAACGAAGAACTGCCCGTCCAATCCGCTCAAACACTTATGGGACTGCGACTTTTGATGGTTGCACTGCCAGTGGCGGGACTCGTTTTTTCCATTGTTTATTTCATCCGGAAATATCGTCTTACCGAGGAAGAAAATGCACGAATTGCGCAGGCGCTTCGTGAGCGGAAAGGGAACGAAATATGATTTACAAGCAAGGGGAAATCTGGTGTGTAGAGACCCGGAATACCGGATACTACATTGCACCTCGCGGCCCATTGGCCGAACAACTTCACTATGGCCGAAAAATCAGGCCCGAACTGCAACCGCTTCAACAGAAAATTTCTGTCTGCTTCGGGACCGATGTAATCTATGACAAAGCGGTCGACCCGTCTCTTTCTCTTCTTCATCTTGGCTTGGAACTTTCTCCCACAGAAAAAGGCGATTTTCGCCAAGGGGCACTGGCTCTTCGTTCCGAAAACGGTGACCCAGTATTCGATTTTCGATATCTGGAAGGAGAAATTCTTTCGCAACCGCCCATTTGTACCGACCTTCCTCAGGCGCACGGTGCAAAAGAATGTCTCGTTCTCCGTTTTTCCAGCCCTCAGGGAATGCGCGCGGAACTATACTATACTCCCTATGAAGAGTGCGACACCATTGTCCGACACATGCGCCTTATCAATGAAACACATTCCTGCGTAACGCTCCACCGAGCAATGAGTTTTCAACTGGACCTTCCCCGCCAAGACCTGACGTTGACCACACTCACGGGTGCCTGGGCCAGAGAATTCTGTCCTCAGACAACCGCTCTTCGCAGGGGAATCACCTGCTTTGGAAGTACTTGCGGTACTTCTTCGCACTTTTGCAATCCCTTCTTTCTGCTGAGCGATCCTCAAGCCTGCGAAAAAGATGGCGAAGTTTATGGATTCAATCTGATTTATTCAGGCAGCCATCGAGGGAGTGTAGAATTGGATTCCTACGGTATGACCCGTGTGATGAGTGGAATTCAACCCGATGGATTTGCATGGACTTTGGAACACGGTGAATTTTTCGACACGCCCCAGGCTGTACTCAGTTTTTCGGACCAAGGCCGAAATGGAATGCGTCAGAATATGCATCGGTTTGTACGCGCACACATTGTGCCTGACCAATGGCGCGAGCGTGAGCGTCCCATTTTGGTCAACAACTGGGAGGCGACCTATTTTGACTTTAACCAAAAGAAATTGGTGTCGCTTGCCAAAAAGGCCTCCGAACTGGGAGTAGAACTGTTCGTCCTGGATGACGGATGGTTCGGCCGTCGAACCGACGACACTCGCGGATTGGGAGATTTTGACGTCAATCTCCAGAAACTCCCCAACGGGCTGTCAGGCTTGGCAGAATACCTTGGAAAACGAAATTTAAATTTTGGGCTGTGGGTAGAACCGGAAATGGTGTGCATGGATAGCGCCCTTTACGAACAACATCCCGACTGGATCGTGGCTTCTCCTTCCTGCTCACCCAGTTTCAGCCGAAACCAATTGGTTCTGGATTTATGCCGAAGAGAGGTACAGGACTATCTGATTGAACAATTAAGTCAGATTCTCTCATCCGCACCGATTCGTTATGTCAAATGGGATATGAATCGTCATCATTCCGACCGATATAGCGCCTCACTCCTTGAACAAGGGCGTTTTTCCCATGCTTGGATTTTGGGGTTATACCGAGTTTTAAAGTCTGTAACCCAATCGCATTCCGATGTGCTGTTTGAAGGATGCGCAAGCGGCGGAAACCGCTTTGACCTGGGAATTCTATGCTACATGCCGCAGATTTGGCTCAGCGATGATACCGATGCATGGGAACGCTGCAAAATGCAGACATGGGCCTCATTGGGGTATCCTCAAAGTGTAATGGGCTGTCATGTGACGGCGGTTCCCAATCATCAAACGCTGCGTTCTTCACCTTTGGAGAGTCGTTTCGATGTGGCTGCCTTTGGATTGCTCGGCTACGAAATGGATTTGACACAAGTGACTCCAGTACAGGAAAAGGCAATCCGTGAGCAAATCGCCTTTTATAAGGAACACCGCACACTCTTTCAGCAAGGGCAGCTTTTGTGTCTCATGGCGCCGACGCCGGAGAAGGGCGGAGCGTGGATAGTCGTTTCCGAGGACAAACAACAAGCTGCCGTTTTGGAAATGAACGGACTATTGACTCCTAACAGCGCACAGCCACCCCTACGCCTCCAGGGCTTGGATCCCGATATCTGCTATCAAGTATGCGTGCGGGCTCAGGGATTGGAGTTGTCCTCTTTCCGTTCACTTTTAAACCATGTTCTTCCCGTTCGCGTCAAGGGCGACGGTCTTTTGGTCCATCTGGCCGATGGATTGTATCAAATGCCCTGTGAACAAATTTGTTATACGGCACAAGGAGACCTTCTGATGCATGCTGGCATTCGCCGGCCTCAGATGTTTTCCGGTACAGGTTACAACGAAGGCGTACGCCCCATGCCCGATTTCTCCGCACGCATTTGGCTTTTGACTGCTCTAAATTCAGAAGAATAATAAAACGACCCCCTGTGCAATAAAAACACAGAGGGTCGTTTTCATTTTCAAATGGTCTTACCATTCCAGCGGTATATTTTGTTCCTCGCAACACTTTTTAATGTACTCTTTGGACTCAAGCAGGTCCGAAATGAGCTGCTGATCGTTTTGCGCACCAATATCCAACCCAAGATACCCTTGATAATTCATTTGCTTGAGCAAACGGAAAAACTCTTTCCAATCGACATCACCATGCCCCAAAGGAAGATGCTGTGTATTCACAGGACTGTTATCCGCGATATGAATATTGGCAAATTTTCCTTCTAGCTTCATTAGCGCCAATGATACATCTTCTCTTTGTGCGGAAAAATGAGCTACGTCAAAATTTGCTTTAAAATTGGAACGATTTACATGTTCAATCAATCTTAACATCGAATCAACCGAACACACTACTTCTCCAACACGTGGCTCCATCAAAATGGTCTTTCCGAAACTTGCAACGTAATCTGCACACTTCTGACAAGAGCAAACCAGATTTTCCCAAACTTTTGGCCATGAGAAGCCATCCGGGATTGTCAGTTGTGATTCAGGTCCAAACACATATTCTCCCCCATCCAATGCATATGGAACCCGTCCATTGTAGTGTACGGGCGGGGCATAACTTGCCAAATGAAATGTCTCAGAACCCAGAAGAAGGCCAGTTTCCACCATTTGCTGAAAATTAGAAAACGCTCCATTTTGTTGTTGAGGATCCATACTAGTCAGTCCCGGATCCACGATACAAAAGTTATGAATATGAATTCCAGACTCTTCTAATGCGGATTGATACTCTTTTACATGGGTACGAACATGCTCTGCATGTTCACGCCCCAATCCTTCCATCTCCATATAGTGAAATCCCAATTTTCCCAACAATTTAAATGCTTCAAAATCATCATCCGCCTTTGGGGGATAGCCATATTTCAAAATATTCACTAAATACGTAGTCCCGATTCTCATTGTTTTCCTCCACTCTTTGTTATACACTCATCCTTTTACTGCCCCTACTGTAACACCCGCTACAATGTACTTATGAAATAGTGTATAAATAATAGCCGCTGGAATGATCATCAACATGATTCCGGCAAACAGCGCTCCATAGTCAATGGTAAATGTCATGGAGTTCTGTAAGGCATACATGCCCAAAGCCATCGTTCGATTTTCCTTGGATGAAGTAAATACCATGGCCAACAGATATTCATTCCACATCCACACGAAATTAAAGGATGCAACCGCAAACAGTCCCGGCTTTGCCAACGGAAACATAATACGCCAGAAGGTCCCTTGTTCGGAACAGCCGTCCACAATTGCGGCCTCACGCACTTCGTTTGGCAAAGATGTAAAATAACCTATCATAACATAAATTGTAAACGGTATGCACAGCGCTACATAAACCAATACCAAAGCGATTTTGGTATCTGTCATTCCCATACGTGAGACCATATTGTACAGTGGAATGATCAATAGAAGATCCGGTATTCCCATGCCAAAAATCACGCTCAGCATCAAAATTCGTTTTCCGCGAAAATGATAACGTGCCAAAACGTACGCCGCCATCGAACAAATGGCCGTTAAAATTACCAACGTGCCGCCTACAATAAAAATCGAATTAAAAAAATAACGATACATCTGGGCATTGACCAAAGCATTTCGGTAGTTCTGCCAATACAACTGTTCGGGGAATGAAAGAATGTCTGCATAGATTTCAGCGCTTGTCTTCAGTGAATTCAGCAATGCTAATCCAAGGATGAAAAAGTTCAACAACGCCCAACCGCCTAAGAGTATCCATGCAATGTATTTTCCGGTTTTTGAATACCCGTGCATTGAACCCCCTCCTTAATATTCATAGGTTTCGCGCGTAGTTAGCCGTCTAAAAATTGTAACACTCAGTGTAACCAAAACGACCAATGCAACGGCCAAGGTTGAGGCATATCCCAATCGAAACGTAACAACCTGTGGTGTTCCAAAAGCATTATAGTAAATATAGGTGCCCATAACATGCGTCTGCATAGATGGACCGCCCTTCGTCATGCCCCAAACTATTTCAAACAGTTTGAGCGAGTTTGTGATCCACAATGTAACAGAAATCATTAAAATTTCCCAAATCAGCGGCAAAGTAATTTTAAAGAAGATATATAACCTTCCTGCGCCTTCTACTACCGCAGCTTCAAATAGAGAAGTGGGAATTTTGGTAATTGCAGAGTACAAAAGAATCAAATAAAATCCCATATAAAACCAAGTGCCTGCGATAGTAATTGCCGACATTCCGGTTATCCTAGTTCCAAACCAGGCAATGGAATACTGTTCCAAACCCAATGTTTTTAAAACAGCATTCAATACACCAAATGTTCCATCAAAAATGAAAACCCACAAAATCGTCAGTGCTGCAAAAGAAATTAGATTTGGAAAATAAAATACATTTAAAAAGAATTTCTGCCGCTTAATGTAGTTTGTAATCAGATAGCTGAACAGCATCGCCACAAAAAAGACAAGTATGCCGCCTACGCACATAAAAAATATGGAATTTCCAAATGATATCCAAAACACTTCATCTTTCCACATTTTCAGATAGTTATCAATTCCGATAAACTTGGCGGATGTTCCAAAGCCTGTCCAGTCCGTTAGGCTGATGCGTATTGCATCAATAGCCGGATAAATAAAAAACACACCGTATAATAAGAACGCCGGGAGTAAAAAAGAAAGGAGGAAGTGTATTCGATCTCGCTTTCTTGTACTATACTTGGCTCGGACCTGTTTCATAATTCTCCCCCCAATGAGCGGCGGTCATACCGCAGATATGACCGCCGCTATACTTCTCTCAATAATAATTCTGCGTATCCGTATCCATTTTTTCTATGAATTCTTCTGCAGTCATATTGCCAAGCATGAGCTCATTTACATTTTTGCAATAAATATTGCTGTAATAATCTCCATACTGCATCAGATTTCCATAAATCTCACAAGTGCTTTCCGCCTGTGCCAAAATTTCTCCTTGCATTTCCAAACCGGCTGCGGGTTTTCCGTCTTTCAGCGGAGAAGGAATGATCAACTCACTTTTTGCATCGTCATATTTTTTCTGGAAAGAAAAGTTGATAAAATCAATCGCCTGTTCTACATTGCCATCCTTTAGTACGGCCCAATAGTTTCCCCATACCTCTTCAATTTTAGGAGAGGCCTCTTTTTCATAAGAGGGGAAGGAAAAGATATTCATTTCAAATCCTTCTGGAGTGGATTCTGACAATTCGGCCGGCAACCAGGTTCCGCAATGATACATAGCCGCTCCACCAGACACCCAATAAATCTGACTACTTGGCCAGTTTGCGCCCTCATAATTTTCTTGGAAATACGCATTGTCCACCAAATATTGCATCTGTTGTGCTGCCTGCAAAAATTCTGGCTTATCCGCCCATTTTACTTCTCCACGGCAGGCCGCCTCTAACGTGTCAATACCCACAAGTCTTTCGCAGGAACGAGTAAACCACCAGGCAACATACTCTTCAAAAACGCCGTCATAAGCAATGGGTGCAATTCCTAACTCCTTAAAAGTTTCACATACATCCAAAAATTCATCCCAAGTCTGCGGTACTTCGACGTTATTTTCCTCAAACATCTTCACATTGTAAAACACTGCCGCCGTATACATTTCGCGTGGAATGCAATACAGCTTTCCATCCTCTCCGCGTCCCGCATTCAAAGCAGTTGTGTCAAATTGATCGTAAAAACTTCCTTCGCCTTCCCAAGCAG
Source organism: uncultured Ruthenibacterium sp. (assembly GCF_963558415.1). NCBI lineage: Bacteria > Bacillati > Bacillota > Clostridia > Eubacteriales > Oscillospiraceae > Ruthenibacterium > uncultured Ruthenibacterium sp. Next base: position 55,341 of record NZ_CAUWGY010000002.1, read on the forward strand.
GTGCTTGTTTCATCAAATCATCCAACTCACAAAACAGTCCATCCGTCTGCTGCAAATTCAAAAGCGTCGTATTCATTTGATCGACAATGTCCGGTAAATCTTCGCTCGATCCAGACGCAATTGCGCTCTGCAACTTTGCCAGCACTTCACGGCCGCACCATACAACATTTACTTTTACACCGGTTTCCTTCTCATAATCGTCTATAAATGTTTGCATCCACTGCTGGACGGGCTCTCCCTCATTCATAAAAGACCAATATGTAATCTCCTTTGCTTGTTCGCCCGTACCACTGCCTGCCGCGCTGTCACCACATCCTGTAAACACCAAAAGAACCACCAGACAACTCAAAACCAACAGCATACCTTTTTTAACGTACCTTTTCATAATTCTCCTCCTTTTTATAAAACCATTTCCTCTGCCCACTTTTTCAAATCCGAAAAATCAAACTTCATCAAACTATCTGGAAAAAGTCTGCTGAAAATATCAAAGGAATTGTAGAGTCTTGCCTGCACAATCTTTTGCCAATCCTGGGGATAATTTACAAATTCACATTTTTTCTTTTTTTGCTGTTCTAGAGCGACCGCAGCCGCCAAATATGCTCCACAAAATCCCTCTCCATGCAATACCATGTATTGATCGCTAAGTTTCAAATCTTGCCGCACCATTTCCATCATTCGATTCAATTGATATACACGCATTGCAAACAAACTATCATCAAGCCAAAACAAATCGTTATTCAAGGTATAATTCGTACCCTCAAAGCCAGTGGAACTCATACATAAAATGCGATTGGGTGCCATGGGGCCGTATCCCAATATATCCGGCACCAAGACCGCCTGTCCCTTTCGACAGGTTTCCATAATCAAGTCATAATGGCTTTGAAGATTCGTCGTTCCGCCTTCCCAAACTGCTATTGTCGTTTCCACTTCGTTGCTGGCATCAAATTCACCCGAATGAAAATATAAAGCACTTGCGCAAAGATCTTTTTCTATATGGAACACCAGACACTCTGCTACTACATCTTCTATCTGAATTCGACCAAATCTGCAAAGATGAATAGGGCAATTTTTGCGATTTTGAAAGACCTTATTCCGCAGCCACTGGATACTTTCTTGTTTGTCCTTCTCACAAAAGATGCCTCTGGTTTTGGCGTGCTCACACTGTTCCTCAAATATGAACCGCGCTTGGGGGAAATCCGTTCGAACTTGTCCGGTTTGCGTGCAATTTAATGCATCTTCATCCAATCGGGTATCTTCTGAAAGAATTCGTTGATAACCTTTTCCTAAAAGATGCTTTGTAAAAAAGGTCGCTGCCGCATGCGCTAAGGCCGGTGTATATGCATGTTCCGCATTATCCACAAACCACTCCAGATTTTGCGGTTGCCCATAAAGCTCATAAAATCGCTGTGCTGATTGTACGCACTCTTTGGTTCCTTCCAGTGGAAAATAGTCGCTTTTTACACTAAGCACCAGGACCGGGCGAGGAGCCATTGCGATAAGAAAGTCATCGTGGTCCCATCCATGGGCAATCATTCCTTTCCAAACCTGCTCGGCATCCTGTGGAATTCCACCTTTCAACATGTACTCCATGGACGTAACAAAGGTTCCTGGAGCGGCTGCGGCAATGCGATCATCCAGCAGCATCAGAAGGCCAGTCAGGGTTCCTCCGCCGGAATTACCCGTAACACCAATGCGTTTTTTGTCCACCAAAGGATGTTGCTCTAAAAAATCCAGGGCTCGCATAGCGTCATGAACAAAATAACGCGCCGCCGAATCACCATGCATAAGACATTGTGCCCCGGCAAAGTCATGTTCCGGACATCCCCACTCGATATCCTCGTTACCGGTCTTTGGATTGATGTAACTACATCTTTCTCCCTGCCCTAAGGAATCCATTGCCAATACAATCATTCCGGCTTTTACAAGCAATTGGCAAACCCTCTGATATTCCGGATAGGCTTTTCCGCTTCTGGCATGGCCACATACGAACAACACAGCACCTGTGGGATGCGTCAACCCATCCGGTATATACAAATTAGAAGTTACGTAAACGTGTGGGCGAGACTGAAAAATCACCTTTTCGATGCAATAGCCTTCCCGTTGGATTCGTCCGGTTACTGTAAACGGTACGATTTCTCCAGTTTTGGGAATTCCTCCCAGGTTGTCACACAAAAAACTTTTCATGTCTTTGCGATATTGTTCTACTTGCTCTAAATTTCGCTCTTGATACAGTCTTGTTTTTCGTGCGCTTCCCCGTTCAAGTGCCTCTAAAAACATTCGCTCAATAACTGCCGAAAGTTGACAGTGTAAATCAATAAATGTTTCACAAGGGGATGCTTTTTCTAGTTGTCCCAGGCTTTGAGGCCGATTGATATGATCCATATTTCTTAAAGGATAAATGGACCATTCCGTTCCAAAACTCAATTCAGCCACTTCCTTTCCGCCTATCCAAAATTGTGGTTTTATTTGAATTCCAAGACATCTTTCGGGGCCGAATCTTCATCCAAGAACAGCATGAAATCATGGTGCGTTTTCAAAAGTGTAGCTGGAATCATAGCATCTGTTTCATGAGCATTCAGCATCGCAGCGATGGCTTTCGCCTTTCTTGCTCCGGGAACCGGAGAAACAATGGACTGACAAAGCATAATCTGGTACGGTGTCATTGAAACAGCATATTGTGGCACATCCTGTACTTGCTTAAACCAACCCTCACCTACTTGCTGCTTTCTACATGTATCATTCAACTGTACAATGTGATACGCTTCTTTGCTTTCTAAATTTGCCGGTGGATCATTAAATGCGATATGTGCATTTTCACCAATACCAATGACTCCCACATCAATTGGTTTTTCACGAACGCGCTGTGTCAAATTTTGAATATTATCTTCTACATTTCCGGTTGTATTTACGTACACCATTTCCCGCACCGGAACTTTACTTGCAAATCGCTCATATAAGTACTTTCGGAACGATGCCGGGTGGTCGGCATCAATTCCAAGATATTCATCCAAATGGAATGCCGTCACCTTATTCCACTTCAAATCTTCGTTGCACAACGCTTCCAGTGTTTCAAATTGAGAAGCTCCCGTAGAAAGCAGCAGTCGTGCTTCTCCTCGCAGTTTGATTGCACTTTTCAGCTTATCTGCAATTTTACCTGCGGCCACTTTCCCCATTTCTTGTGCATTCTTCGCAACATACATCTGCATTTTTTTCGCCTCCTGATTTTTACCGTTTTGCTACGGTTTTTCGTTCCATGATTTTAGGTTCCAAATAAATACTGTACGCTGTGCTTGGAGTTTCGAGTTCTTTCAGCATGGCCTCCGCTGCAAGCCTTCCCACCTGCTCCGACGGGACCTGTATCGTAGTCAATGGAGGAGTCGCCATACGTGAGAACGTCGAATCGTCAAAGCCGAGTACCGAAATTTGATTGGGAACCGTAATTCCGCGCATTGCCAGACCTGCTAAAACTCCCATAGCTACCGCATCATTATTAACCGCAATCGCCGTATATCCTTTATTGGCATTGATCATTTTCTTTACAAGCTCAATTCCTGCTGCAAATTCATCCTGCTGGTTGCTGATATAAATATCTTGCTGCGAAAAATCTGTGAGAGTACCTGTAAACGCTTCCCAAAAACCATCTTTGCGCATACACCGAGGAGGTCTATCTAAAGCTTGCGTTCCATAGGCAATTTTTGTATGACCGTTATCCAAAAGATAGTAACCTGCCATCCTGCCACCACTGCGGTGATCAAAAAAAACTCCCTGCATAGGTTTCTGTGTTTTGGGAGAATAGTCTGTAACAATACACGGGATACCATTTTCGCGAAGAGTCAGAAACCCTGTTGCAACTCCATCTGTGATGCTGTCGGCAGCAATGATCACTCCCGCAATCATTTTGCTTCGAAGTCCTTCCACAAGTTGAGAATCTTGTTCTCTTCGGTTGCCTGTAAGATATACCAACATATGAAATTGATGGGCAGATAAAATTTCTTCCGCCCCCATAATGATGCCCGTATAAAACGGGTTTGTAATCGATGGGACAACAATTGCTATTTCTCTGCTCTCATGCGTTTTGAGACTGCGCGCCAACAAATTTGGGAAATATCCCAACTCACGCGCAGCATTGTTAATGGAAATGCGTGTTTTCTTACTGACCGGATAATCACTTCCGCTCAAAACTCGTGAAACTGTCGTGAGAGAAAACCCAGAGAATTGCGCCACATCTTTTAGTGTTGGATTTCTCATAATCTCTCTTTTTCACCCCTAGAAAACGTATTCTATTGCCAAAATAATACTTTTTGCACAAAATTTCAATCTTATTGAATCAAATTCTGTGCATTTTATAGAAAACATTTTCTTTTTTGTCCATATCAACTGAAAAATTCCCAATATTTTCTTATTAAAATATTTAACGTTTTCTATATTCGATTTTTGATAAGCGCCGTCTTCATCCACCCGAGAGCAAAGGCAGGATATCATTTGAAATCATAGAAATTTCTTTGTGCATTTAAACAAAACAAAAAAGCGCACAGCACTAAAATGTGCTGTGCGCTTTTCGCTTACTTAATCTCTAATTGCTTTCTGAGTTCTGTTAAATATCCAAAACTCAGCTTCGTCAAAACAATGAATCAAATTGAACTTTGTAAATCTTAAGCAGTGGCTTGGCCATCCGAATTTTGCTGGCTCGGGTCAATTCCCTGGCCGTTCGAATCCTGCTGACTTGGATTGGTTCCCTGGCCATTCGGATCCTGCTGACTCGGATCGGTTCCCTGGTCGTTCGGGTCCTGCTGACTTGGATCGGTTCCCTGGTCGTTCGGATCCTGCTGACTCGGATCGGTTCCCTGGCCGTTCGGGTCCTGCTGACTCGGATCAGTTCCCTGGCCATTCGGATCCTGCTGACTTGGATCGGTTCCCTGGTCGTTCGGGTCCTGCTGGTTCGGATCAGTTCCCTGGCCCTCAGGATTCTCTGAAACGGTTGTATCCTCTTTGAGACTCAGAGTTCCATCTGTTCCTATTTGATATGTCTTTCCGCTCTCCAAGAACGTGAAGTCACTTGAAGAAGGCGTTCCCCACTCCGCAGATAAAACAATGGAAGACGCTTGTTGCGGCTCAATGGAAACCGTAAAGGATTCACCGGGAGCCATATTTCCTGTTGCGTAACGATTAGAATCAATGGCGAGAATCCCATATCCTGTATCGGCTGTACCCGTTGCAGTCAATGTAAGCTCATAGTGATAAGCCGCATCAAACGTAATGGCCTCCTTCGGGCAGGGAACGTTGGAGAAGATCGTTTCTACATCAGATGCGCCCAAAAGATCCGTTCCTTCGCCCGGCGCTGCCGCACCAGACAAACCGTTTAAAGATTGCCTTGTGAGAGTGAGCTGCAAAGAATAATCTGCTACCGATAAGGTCTCCTGTCCTGCCTTAATCGAAGTATTGAACCAGGCCCAGGAAAAGCCCGAAAGGCAGCACAAACATACTGCAATACAAATGACTGCTGCCAACAATGGAACAGATTTTTTTCTCTTTTCTTCGTTTGTATTTTTCAATGTGTTCCTACTCTCCCTTGACCGTTGTGATTCCGGGTATCAAAAGGTACAAATATTTTATACCCTTTGATACCCGCCTCTGCTCGTAGGCAGAGGCGGGAAAAAGCTTTATCCTTGTTTCTCAACCGTATAGTAATAATACGTTGTGCCTTCACTATCTTCTACCCAATGGGCAGCTTCGCCTGTTTCAGCATTATATTTTACGTACTTTTTGCCACTGGTCATTTCGCAGACATCACCCTTGGTCAAAACGTACCCTTCCGGAATTTTGCTGTTGATCTTTGTTCCCACATTGTACCATGTTCCGCCCGTAACGCTCAACGGAGCATTATTATAGAACACTTCATCAATTGTAGTAGAATCGCAGAATGTACGATTGTTTGCATCCATATACGGACAATCGAAGAATCCGCCTGTTACGCTCTTAATGCCTTCCTTGTTGTAACTGCGGAAAGCAACAGAAGAGCCCTGGAAATATCCGCCGGAAATCAAATCTACCACACCGCTACCTGTGTTGTACAGTCCACAGCTTCCAGTAATAGAGTTTGCATACGGAGAATCCGAATGGCCCAAATATCTGCCACCGGAGATTTCTCCGATATGTCCATTGTTATAAATTGCACCCATAGAACTGCTTGCAGTGGATTTTACATTCACGTTCAGCAAATCAATGGTGCCATAATTGTAGATACCGTAGTTCTTACCGCCCACAAAGTTGCCATTGGTCAAACTTGTGATGGTACCGCGATTGATCAACGCAGAATTGCGGTTTACTGTCAAAGTATTTCCGCCCAAATCAATGCTGACTGTAACACCTTCCGGAACAACCACGTCTGCCGTGCTGATCGTAAGATCATTTTGCAGCTTTACAGTCATTCCGTCCACGCTAAGAGCACGGAGGAACTCTTCTTCGGTGGTAACAGAAAGCGCCTTGTCGTAGACAATTGTGAAGGGACTAAAGCTCGTAGATGTGAAGGTAACGATACCTGTCTGCGGATCATAATTCGCATCGTCAAGCTTCTGGTTATAATGATAAATCGTAACGTTGCTCAGGCCTTTTCCAATAAAGAAGGAAACGGTGATTGGCTCTGTATTTCCTTCCTTCAAGCCATCGATCGTAATGTCATAAGTTTTTGCGGTCTGATCCTCTCCGACAGGAACACCATCTTCAACCTGATCGGCTAACTCAATGTTCAAAGTGAGGGTTTCAGCGTTCTCATCCACCGCTTCATAAGGTACCACAAAAGTGGTCACGCCTTCAGCATCTTTCAGGATGGTATCGCCATTTTTATTAACAGGTACAGTCACTTTACCGATAGTGATCGTGCCCCAATCAGAATGATCCGGATCGCCGGTGGCCGCAGCATCATAGGTGTTATCGTCAAAGCCATTCTCTTCCAGAGGAGCCTGCACGGCACGCAGCTCTACATCAAAGCTAGCACTGGCATCTTGATAAAGGTTCCCAGCACTGTCCTGCATTTTCACAACTACATTCAAATCGCCGCTGCTTGTTCCAGCCGCCAAAATACCGCTCTCAAAGACTTTGGAACCGTCCGCAATAAAGGACTGAAGTGTTCCAACAGGAGTATCCGTATCCTGAGGAGCTCTGTATGTATCCAAAACATATACATCCAACACTTCGGCAATGTTTCCAGTTGCCTCGGTATTGGCGGGATTATTGGTTACACCCGTTGTTGTCTGGATGTTTTTGAAAGAAAGTTCGTACTTCAGAGCCAAGTTTCCAGTATTGCTCACTTTCAACGTCGCACCTTTGGAATAACCCGGTTCCCACAAACCGCCATCAAAAACAGCCGTTTCAGAGTCGGAAATATCCGTATAATCTCCAACCGCAGGAAGCCCCTCCTGCTTTTGTGCATCGGAAAGCGTATCGGTCTTTTGCAACAAAGACACTTGCAAATTGCCCGCGGTAATTTTGTTGCCTGTATTGGTCACACTATCGGTAAACCAAGCCAGTGTTGTTCCCAATAACACAGCAACGCACAACACCATAGACAAAACGCTTGCAGCAAGAGCACGCTTCGTATGTCTACTTCTCTTCATCGAGGTTCCTCCTTCTTTTTTCGGGTATCAAAAGGCACAAATCTTTTTATGCCCTTTGATACCCGCCTTCCCCAAAATGGGGAAGGCGGAAAGTACCAATTTTAAAACCGATTAGTTGTAGAAGCGATACCAAGTACCCGCATAGCCGGTGGTATCCTCAACATCTTGGAAGCTCCAATCCGTACCAGGCTTTCCGTCAAAGCTGTTGTTGGACTGAATATCCTCTACAGATACCGCAGCCAGTCTGCTTTGATCTGTGCTTGCCACACGAATATAGGAAGAATAATCCGTGCCGTTCACATTCTGCGTGCAGCTACCGAACGTATTGCCAGAAATCTTCGGCAGATTGTTAAGCTCCGCCAAATCCCAGCCAGTAGTACGAGTACCGGTCAAGTACAGAGCACCTTCGCAAATGTTCCCGGAAATCACGGCTTCTTCGCCAGTTGTCATGGCATTTCCGGCGCCGTTGCAAACTGCAATGCTTACTTCGTCATCGTTGATGGTGTTATTCCGAATGGTGTATGCACCTGTCTCGGAACCGCCAATGTACAGGTTGCCATTGATGACACAATTCTCAATGACCGTATTGCTTGCATCACGGATCTCAACGGTCTTGTTAGCATATCCATCGATGGGGTTAATGGTCAGGTTCTTCAGGGTGACGTTGTCGCCTGTGATCAGAACCGTTTGCTGCTCATTGCCGTTATAAGAACCCTGGAACTTCGCATTGATGACGGTTCCCGGCTCACCAATGATCGTTACATTGTCATTGGAAATCATCAGATGATGACGGTCAGCACCATTATCTGTGAAATTCGTAGTTACATAACTACCTGCATCCACATAAACAACGGCACCTTCGGGAGCAGTCTCTACCGCATCCATCAGAGCCTTGCCGTTCTCCTCAGGAGACTTGTTTCCGTCATAGGACACATTGACCTGCTCATATGCGGCAGACGCGTCGTAATCAGAATTATCAAATCCGTCTTTCTCAAAGTCATCCTGTGTAGCGCGCAGATATACATCAAAAGTCAAAGAACTACCTTTGTATGTATTGTCTGCCTCATCCTTCATTTTGAGGACAACAGAAAAACGACTGACATCGTCTTTTTTGTTCAATTCGCCATCGCAAACCACACCATTTTCCAGATCGGACAAGGTGCCTTTCGCGGTAGCGCCTTCCAAATTCTGCGCATCAACGTCCACAACATAAACATCCAAAACGTCTGCCAGATTTACATTCTCAGCACCCGCCTGAATATTCTGGATGGACAATTCCCACTTGAGCGCCAAAGAGCCATTGTTGACAACTTCAAAATCGTAGCCATAGCTATATCCCGGCTCCCAAAGTTGGTCGGTAAACAATTTGCCTGTCTCTTGCGGGCTGGAAGGCACAGATGTATAAGCATCCTCGCTGGTCAGAGCGCGATAATTGAATCCAACCTGCAAATCGCCTGCCTGAATGGTGTTGCCCGTATTGGTCACACTGTCAGTAAACCAAGCCATGGTGCTTCCGGCCAACATGGCAAAGCACAAGACAATGGACAATACACTGGCCAAAAGAGCGCGTCCGGTGTACTTGCTTCTTTTCACTTAATTTTCCTCCTCAAAAACTGCTTTTATTTAAGGGACAAAGAACTTGTAGTTGCCCTTTGATTCCCTTGAATACAAATTAAATCACTTGCACAACATATGTGCCATTCTCTTGTGTAACCTGACTACCAGAAGCCACCAAAGATGTGAATTGCTCCAAATTCAGATTGCTGTTTGTAAATGTGCCACTCGCAATCTGAATCCCCGTATCCGACAAAGCGCCGTCAACGGTGCAATTCACCATACTTTCTACACTGCTGGTCGAATTGTTTCTGATTGCATAAGATGTGAAAAGGCCAGAAGAACCTTGTTTTGCAATAAGTGTACTGTTGCGAATCTCACGAACGGTGCTTGTCCCGCTGTTATCAATCGCATAACATCCGTTGCCCAGGACTTCAATATAAGTATCCGTAATTTGGTCAATTGTGCCATCGTAATTGCAAATACCGTACTGTCCGGCAGCATGAATCACACTGCCATACAACGACAACGTTCCAAAGTTATGAATTGCCAAATTTGAATTGTCCAGCGTCACATTTTGCAATTCCAAAGTGCCCTCGTTTTCAAAGCAATAGGTAGAGGCTTTTGTGGAAATTGTTCCGCCAACTACCTTGAGCGAAGCACTCTCCGGAATTTGCATGCTATACGAACCAGACGCAGTAGAGGACAGCATATTGCCCATCAAATTCAGTGTAATTGATTTTCCCGCATCCATTTGGAGGGGCTCTGCAAGGCTGATATCCTCTTCCACATAAATGACTGCTCCGTTCGCCACATTCGCAATCACTTCAGAAAGGTTGGAATCACTTCCAACTCTCACAATCGCATCTTTATCGTAATTCGTGTCACCGAAACCGTCTGCATCACCCGACGCCTGCACAGATTCAAGTGCAAAACGGAAATTCACACTTGCACCGGAAAAATCCGCCGCAGAAATATCGTCGCGCAAACGCACCACAATCCGCACGCTTTCTTGACCGCCCGCTGCCAAACCGGTTGTCTGCTGAGACAACCACAACGGAGAATTCGCATAACTGGAAAGCACTCCCGAAGGAGCCTGCGGCAAACTTGTAGTGCCTTGATCAAACACGTAAACTTCAAATTTATCCGCAAGAGCAGAATCGTTCAAATCACTCATCACAATGCTGTTCAAAAGAGCTACCTTGCCCGAATTGGTGATTTGAAAATCCAGTCCACGTGCTTCGCCTGGATTCCATGCATCTGCTCCCAAAAGGCTCGCATCCTCACGGACAGGCTGAAAATCTTGCTGGGACGGAACAATCGAACCATCTGCATTCACTGTCAGACTCCGATAAGAAAAGCCCGCATCAAAATTTCCTGTAACAATGGTATTTCCTGTATTGGCAGTAGTGCTGGTAAACCATGCAAACGTAGTACCTGTCAACAGTCCCACGCACAACACAACAGACAGCAGACTCGTGAACAATGCCGCTCGGATCCGCCTGCTTTGTTTCATTGCCTTTCCCTCCGATTCGTGTTCTTTTCCGCTTCAGCGGCGTCCGGCCGCTTCGAACCGGAAGTTGCTGTAAAAATCCCCGAGGTATCCTGATGATCTTCGACAAGCAAGTCTCATCTGACAGCTTGTCCCTACGCAACCGCTGTCTACTTGAAGTACAGCATATGTGAATTATGCCTTTTTCTTAAAACACTCAAACACGGTTACGTTTATTTTTTAAGCGAAAAGTCGATCAGGATTGTTTTTTGACTGTACGGCATCGACGCGAACATCAAACGAAAGCGCCTGGTTCTTTGCAGAATTTCCAGTATCCTCCGGAATGCAAAGGAGGAATGTCAAAGTACAACGTTCGCTTCCCTTTAAGGGTTCAACGCTTTGTGCCGGTTGCTGCTTGTTGAGCTCGGACGCCTTGCCCTCAAACAGCACCTTATCTCCGTCCTTAATCGTTACATCCAGAATATCCGCTAAATCACCGGACACATTTTCCAGATAAAGATTGTAGTAGACATCGATCGTGCCCTCGTTTTCTATGTAAAAATTCTTTACCATAGTCCTTCCGGGCTCCAGCAAAAACTCTTGATCGCTGATGATCTGCTCGCCACCGTTGAGGTTCAACTTGAGCGTGCCAGTCTGAAAGGTATTTTCATCCACGGAAACCTGTGGATAGGAAAGTGCAAAGGTTGCAATGCACAGTGCGACAACCAGTAAAATCACACCGGCCACTCTTGCCACCAGCTTCTTTCTGGTCACATGCTGTGTAGTCTCACTTTGCATATTCATTCCTCGAGGCCTCCTTTTTGCGCCAAAAATAGATGCATACAAGCAACAAGGAGGAACCTGCCGCAAGAATGCTCCAAAGCAGCAGCTCTGTTGTATCGCCCGTCTGGGGAAGCGGTGCAAGAGCCTTTACCTGATCCGTTACGTACCAGTCAAAGTCCGCCTTGAGCTGTGCTCCTTGGTATTCATTTCCCACCGAAGTATCCAATGAGACATCGATTTGATAATACAAATCGTTTTTCCCATCCGACGCAGTTTCTACCTTTTGGGAAAATTCTTTTTTATTCACTTGGTCAAACGGAGCATCGCACAATACCACGCCATCGTTTAAGCGTGTCACTTTGATATTCAACACTTTGCCCAAGTTGAGTGTTTGATCCGTCACTTCCGTACGGAAAGCCAGAGTAATATCCGTATTATGATAAGCTCTCACGCAGAAATATCTTGTTTCTACATCGCCGGGAACCATATTCTGTACCTGGAACTTTTCATTGGCCTGAGGCATTCCCTGATACAACAACAAAGCCGAAGCCTGCACCTCTGTAGTCGCCTGTTCCGAAGAAGATGAATTGGAATTGTTTGAAGCCGTGCGGTTACCGTTGCTTGTCCGGTTCGACACAACAGCCTTCTCATCATCCGAAACATCTTTCGTTTGCGCAGATGTTGAAGTAGCGCTCAAAGTAGAAGTTGTATTAGATGTAGAGGACTCATCCTTCTCATCCAACATGCTTTCCGGCACGTTCATCACAGTCGGTTCCGCTGATTCTGCCGCCTGACGCTGGAACAAATTCACAGCCAATGCCACAGCGCTCACAAGCACCAAACAAATCAGAAGAACGATCACCGCCTTCAGCGCAGTCGAATTTTTTTTGTTGTTCTTTTCCATTTTTATCCGGCCACCTCTTCCACTTGAGAGTATCGTTTGTTTAAGTTCATTTCTGAACCAACGCATGTATCATAAAAATATGATACATGCCGCATTCCCCTGCTAAACATTTCCAGTTGTTCACAGGTGATTTCATCGCGCAAAATACCTGCTGGGCACAGCGCACGATTCATATATAGTTTAACTCCAAACCCGTGTGATTTCAAGGGTAAAATGGCACTTTTTACCAGATTGATACATTATACGCCCTGATTCGTACTTTTAAATAAATTCTGTTTTTTTGTTAAAATATCAAGTTTCGATACAACGCATTTTATCTTAAAATAAGCGCAAAAATATTGCCGGATACTTTCCAAATGTGTTAGACTAAAAATCAGAAAAATTTGACGTTTTGTCTTTTCGCTAGACATACGCCTGAATGGAGAGAAATGATGCAACGGAGCAAGCGTCGAAAAAGTCATCCGATTCTGACCATTTTGGAAATCGTCCTAATCGGCGTATTTCTATTTAGCGCAGGAAAAATCGGATACGCTTTATGGCAATATCACAAAGGAGATGTCGGGTACCAGGCCATTCGGGAACAAGTAAAACCGGCTCAGGAACATCTCGTATCAAATTCGGGCGCAAGTGAATCCTTACAGGAGCAGGTTGACTTTGCGAAACTGCAACAACAATACCCGGACGCGGTGGCCTGGCTTCACTGCGATGGGACGGAAATTGACTATCCTGTGATGCAAGCGGCCGACAATGACTACTATTTGCGACGGTTGCCGAATGGCGAATGGAATTTGGGCGGCTCGCTTTTTTTGGATTATCGCAGTTCATCTGATTTTTCCGGTGAACTCTCTTTAATCTATGGCCACAATATGAATGACGGCTCGATGTTTTCTGATTTAGAAAACTATACGCGTCAAGATTGGTACGATGAACATCCTGTGTTCACCCTGGAAACTTCACAAGGAGTTTCCAATCTCCAAGTGTTATATGGGTTTATTATTCCCGCACAGCAATGGGTGGATTTGGAATTTGATGTACCTGGCAATCGCGAGCAACTGATAGATTATGCCGCGTCTCATACGACTTTCATCAGCCAAATGCAGTGGGATGGCGTTTCCCCTTTGGTGGCACTGTTGACCTGTGAAACTACAAACGATCAAAACCGATACGTTTTGCTCTGTGCGTTGCAGACCGCCTAGGTATTTCCAAAGCTGTACAGCGCTTGCTGTGCGGCTTTCCTTTTATTTTCAATGGCGGATATTTCGCCGGAAAGGATCTGTTTATATGCCTGCCATTACTGTGATGCTCAAGCCGGCTTCCGGCCTCTGTAACATGCGTTGCCGCTACTGTTTTTATGCGGATGAGCAAAAGAATCGGTCGGTGCCGAATTATGGAATCATGAGTGAAGAAGTTTTGCGTGCTGTACTGACTCGGGTACTGGATTACGCCGATGGAGAGTGCACCATCGCATTTCAGGGGGGAGAACCTACCTGTGCGGGACTGCCTTTTTTTCAGCGCGTCGTCGAGTTGGAACAAGAACTCAATCACAAGCATGTAGTCATTCACAATGCGATTCAAACCAATGGCTATGTCATAGATGATACATGGGCGCAATTTTTTTCGGACAATCATTTTCTAGTGGGAATTTCGCTGGATGGTCCCAAAGAACTCCACGATTTGAACCGATTGGATGGAAAAGGCAATGGCACTTATAATCGTGTGCTACGTGCTATTTCCATTCTAAAAAAGCATTGCGTTGAATTTAATATCCTCACGGTTGTCACTTCGGCCACCTGCCGCAGCATACGCAAAACATATTCCTTTTTTCAGCGAAACGGTTTTGATTACCAGCAATACATTCCTTGCCTGGATCCTTTGGGTGAAAACCGTGGACAGCACGATTACTCCCTGACGTGCAAAGCGTTTGGACAATTTTTAAAGGATCTGTTTGATTGCTGGTATGAGGATGCCTGCCGCGGTCACCTGACGTATAATCGCTATTTTACAAACCTTTTGATCATTCTTACCGGCCAACAGCCAGAGGCATGTGGAATGCTTGGACGATGCGGTATGCAATACGTAGTCGAGGCCGACGGAAGCGTTTATCCCTGCGATTTTTATATGCTGGATGAATGGCGCTTGGGAAACTTTCTCACGGATACTGTAACAGACATTGATCGAAAGCGTGAAGAACGAAAGTTTATACAAATGTCTATGGAGGTAAATGAAAACTGCCATCCGTGCAAATGGTATCCTTTATGCCGTGGCGGATGCCGTCGAGACCGTGAGCCTATGGTAAACGGGCATCTGCAAAAGAATTATTTCTGCGAAGCATACTATGAGTTTTTTGAATATGCCTATCCTCGCTTAGCACAGCTTGCTCGAGCGGTGGAAGCCGGCGTGTTCGGTTCCCATATCTAAGGAAAGCGGAGCGTTATACAGCTCCGCTTTTTTCATTCTTATCATGAAACCCTGTCCCATGGCCGCTCACAAAAAATTGGCGCCGTACTTGCGGAGTACGGCGCCAAATATTTTTTATCTGTGCTGAATTCAGGCTCCGGTGTAAGCCGCTCCATTCAGCAGACAATTGTTGCAGGTCAGTTGAACCTCGTCATCCAAGTCCTCAAACAAGGCACCCGTAACCGATGCCCCGTTGATGGTTACACTCAAACCACCCGCTCTGGAATACCCCTTAAAGGCAGCAAAATCCTTATTTTGAGGCAGCGTAATGGACACATTCGAGAAATTCAGCGTTACATTTTGATCATACGCGTAAAAGTTTCTTTGGTACCAGAAATCCCCATAATTGGTAACGCCCTGTTTTGCAGTTTCCGGTACGTTTACGGAGCCATTTTTAAATGTCACCGTAACATTTTCTCCCAAAGCGCACAGCGAACCGCCAAAATCTTTGGTAATGGTGTAGCCATTCAAATCAATTACCGTATCGGCTGTGAAATACAATGCATTTTGCACCGTAATGTTGTCCGTCAATTGAAACATACCGCCCCGGCAAACATATTCTGTCAGCGGCGTTCCTGTAGAAGTGTTCACCGTCTCTTCGCCCAAATCACCGATCTCACTCACCTGTGTAAAAACCGGCTTTTTCCCGGTCAGATCCAACAAACACTCGCTCGGTGCCGATGCGCCTTTTTCCCAACACAGAGTAGATGCAACCGTATTTTCATACGCAGTCACATTGGAATACTCTGTTTTATAGCCGCTGAGGCTATAAGCGGAACCAATTGTATTATTTGCAATTACGGTCTCCGGATTGTTGAAGCCGTCCCACAGCCAAATGGCATTGCTCCTAATAGTGTCTTCAAACACATTGTTGGTCACGGTGAATTTGCTGGCCGATGTAAGCTGCAGTGCCGCACGATCCACTTCGCTATTGTTGCGGAACGTATTTCCATCGATGAAGAACTCCGTTTGATTTCTCTGGAAGTTCACACCTCGTGTATATCCGTCAACAATATTGTTGGTAAACTTTACAGTACCGGTGGAATCTCCCTGCACAAACAATGCATACGAACCGCTGTCGCCCAACGTATTGTTGAATTCGCAATCATTCACTGTCAAATCAAGGCCATTGTTCCAGTAAATATAGATCTTACCGTCGACTACACAATTATCCAAAGTCAATTTGTACGTATAACCATACGTTCCGCCGGTAAAGGTCATTTGCGCCAGAGAAGATCCCTGTTCAAGCACCAAGTTGCTGAAGCTCATAGACGCAGTGGGCACATTGGGTCCCCACCAGTTATAAAGATTCCGAACCGGAACATTCAATACCAAACCTGCAGTCTCATTGCCGCCTTGCACATTCACTGCCGTGATATTGCGCTCTCCGTAATAAGACGCTTTTCTGCCAAAGGAGAACAGCAGTTCATTGTCAACCGTCTGTTTTCCATAAATGGTCCAAGTGATCACGCCGTTGTTGGTGAAGAGCGCATCAAAGGCATCCGCAGATGCTGTTCCCTGTTCCAACCCGGCCAGTTCCGCCACAACCGGACTAATGGCATCGTAAGCCTCCTGTACACTGGAGAAGATCTTTCCTTCAAACCCAGCAATGCCGCTTACAGACGCCCCAGTATAGCTATCCGGATTCTTGTCATACACAATGGTAAAAGGACTGAAAGATTCGGTCTCGAAAGTGAGATACCCGGTACCTGCGTCATAAGACGCCGCCAACTGTTCTCCGGCATGGTACAGCACAACACCGGTCAAATCTTTTCCAATGGGCAGGTTGACTGTAAACTTTTGACTCGATGACGGGTCAATGCCTGTCACACTGATCTCATAAGAAATTGTCCCTTGTGTAGCAGTATTCACTGTTACGCCTTCTGCCAATTCGTCCGTAGGCATAATCGTCAGACGCAACTGCTCTGCATCCGCAGCGATTGCAGCAGCCGGCACCAAAACACTTGCTCCGCCCACTGTCAAGGTTGTGGGATCCTGCCAACCTTCTGCAGGTTTTTCCAGCACGGCGGTACCCGAAATCAAAGAACCCCAAGACTGGTCGGGGCTTCCATCCGCCAAAGCATCATATTGACTGTTGCCAAATCCATCTTCCTCATAAACTGCCTGTGTTGCACGCAGTTCTACATTAAACGAAACGGAACATCCTTTATAAAGATTTCCCGCATCGTCCCGCATTTTAAGTACGACCGAAAATGCTGTGCTCTCTTTGGCATTCAATAACTCGGAACCCGTTACAAGGCCTCCTGCCAATTCCGAAAGCGTTCCAATACGATTCGCTTGTGTGAGCGCATTTTCCGTGTCGTCCACACCAATTACATAAACGTCCAACACATCTGCGATTTGAGCAGCACCTGTGCTGGTGAGGTCGGTAAAATACAACTGCCATTTTAACGCCAAATTTCCATTGTTGACCACTTTTAAGTCGCGGCCATAGGCGTATCCAGGCTCCCAGAGCTGACCGTCTGCCGTAGTATCATAGAACAGTGTTCCGTCCACTGCAGGATCGCCACTGATTTCCGTATAAGGTGCATCGTTTGTTTCACTTAATGCACGATGATACAACTCTACGTCCAGGTTGCCCGCCTGGATGGTATTGCCTGTGTTGGTTACGCTATCTGTGAACCAAGCCAACGTCGCACCCACCAAAAGCGCAACACTCAGCAAAATGCTCACACCGCTCATCAACAGTGCTCTTCGCGTTTTTCGTTTCATTTTTCTCCTCCTTTTGCAATGAATGAGCCTGCTTGCACCTACAATTACCGAAGATCATTAATGCTTGTCCCCTCTGCCTGAGAAAGGGCTCCGCTATAAGTGCCTCCATACAAATTGATCTCTGCCACAGCATCCGGATAAGCCTTCTTATCAATGGATGTCTTTAATGCAGCTTTTTGGCCGGTATACGTTCCATCGTACAGATTTACGATTCCACCCGAGCTCAAAATATAAACGCCATATCCTTCGCTGGTGTATGTGCCGCCATACACATTCACAGTGCCTTTGTCATACCAACCGGAGAAAGGATTTTGACCGCTGGTGGTGATGCAGGAATGATACCAGTCGCTTCCCTGAGAGACGCCCGTCTGCTTGAAATTGCAATCATACAGATTGACTGTTCCGTCCGATGCCTCCAAACAAGCACCTTCCGAAGCATTTACGGTCACTCGCCGCAACTCCGCAGTGCCAGAGCTACCCAACTTCAAAGCAGCACGGTTGGAAACTTTACTGTTTACAGTCACATCTTCCATCACAAGCGATGCATTGCTTTTGAGAAGTACGCTTCCAGCACCAACTCCCGCGTCAAATGTGCCGTTTTTCAGTGTCAACGTACTATTACCGCCCCATTGAAATGCGTTGCTGTAACTGGGTGCATTGTAGGTATTGTAAATCGTGTGACCATTCAAATCGATCACAACATTTTTTGTGGAGCTGTCATCATAATTCGCCACGCCGTAATCCCATTTGATTTTTTCAGCGTCGGAACTCACTGTCAAATTCTGTGTCAGTTTAATAACTTCTCCATCCTCAGCCTCACCGATGGCATTCTGCAGTTCCGCCAAGGTAGAAACATACGTATAACGATTGTCTTTATAGTAATCTCCGGACAGCTCATCCAAGAATTCACCGCCGTTGATCACAGTATATCCCGTGTAATACGTTCCGTCATTTTTCATACCATCTACTTTGATGGTGTCATGAATCTTGTCCTCAAACACGCCGCCGTTGATGATGATTCCTTCATGGCCCTCTTCATATGCGTAGAACACACCAAAGAACGCATAGTTATTGTCCACATTGCGCACAAATGTTCCGCCATTGACCTCAACCACCGCAGGGCCGGAAGTATATACCATGCGGAACGAAGTTCCCTTGGTGCCTCGTCCAAGCGTGTAATCTCCGCCATTTACAACCATTTTGCCGTCATCGCCTGCGATGCATCCGTTCATAATGCCATACACCGTGGCATTTTCGATCGTCAAAGACGCATTGGGATACTTATCAGACGTATCGCCATTGGCAATGGCATAAGCAAAGCCCAAATTCAAACCATTGTCAACAGCCGTAAAGGCGCCATCCCGAATGGTCATTGTACCCAGATTGCGCACGGCATTTCCGCGTTGCACTCTGTTTTCATCCGTCTGATCTGTATTGCTGTCGCCATATGTACCGCCGTTGATGGTCATTGTGCCATAGTTGACTACTGCATGACGGCCCTGCGCTTCCATATCCGTAGTATACACGCAAGAATCAACCGGACCGTTAATGGTCATTGTGCCGTAGTTTTCCAACAAACTGCCCGGATTGACTCCCTTGAGATCATATCCTGCCAAATTCAGAACAACATTTTTTCCAGATTCGACTTTCAAAGTCTCAGTAACTTCGATATCGGCTCCCAGCGTAATGGTTCCGCCTGTCTCCATGGCAGTTTTCAACTGGCTAAAGCTGGTAACCACCGCGCTGTCAAAGACGACGGTAAACGGGCTGAACGAAGTAGCTGTAAAGGTAATAAAGCCTGTCTGGGGATCGTATTGAGCATTGTCCACAAGCTCAGAACCGTGGTACAAAAGCACATCTCCCGTCAATCCTTTTGCCACGAACAATTCAACGGTAATCGGCTCCTGATTTCCTTGGACCAAACCGGTCACAGTAATCTCATACGTGATGGCGCCCTGATCGTTGCCTACCGGAACATTCTCATCCACATTCTGTTGACGGACAATTGAGAACACAATGGAAGAAGCGGATTCATCGATGGCTCCTGCCGGAATATGTGCAGAGGCATTGACCACTGCAGCAACAGTGTCCGTCCATCCACCTGCCGGCTTTGTAATTGTCACCGTACCGCCTGCCGGCCATTCCTGGTCGGGAAGTCCGTTGGCCTGTGCGTCATAATTTGAATTGCCGAAGCCGTCTTTCTCCACAGTGGCCTGTGTAGCCATAATCGTTACATTTGCAGAAAAGGACGTTCCCTGATAACGATTGTCTGCATCTTCGTTCATTCCATAAACGAGAATAAAGCTTGCGGACTCACCTTTGTTTAACGTAACAACCGTAGACTGTGCCAGCGTATTCAACTCGCTCATGGGGCGCTGAGTGAACTGGCCCTGCACAGGATCCACCTGAACAAAGTCAAACCAAAGCGCATCCATCAATCCCGCGTCCGTCACATCAAACTGCAAGCGGATATTGGTCGCCAAATTCCCGGTATTTTCTACCTTAAGCAGTTTTGCATTGGAAATTCCCGGCTCCCACAGTTCTTCACTGATAATCGCACCTGCATTTGGGTCCTTCAAATTTTGGCCCTCTTGCTCAAAAGTAAAGGGGCGATTTTGGTTGATGCCATCCACCTGATATTGCTTTCCGGATGTATTATTCATATCCAGATCATATGTATAGGCGTCAATTTGAAGATTTCCCGCAGTAATGACGTTGCCGGTGTTGCTCACGCTGTCTGTGAACCACGCCAACGTAGTTCCCACCAGCACCGCCACGCTGAGCAGGATGCTCACCGCGCTAATTATCAAAGCTTTTCGTGTCCTCTTTGTCCGTTTCATTTTAAACCTCCTCGGAAAATTATCGAAAGCCCTTGCTCAATAAATGTGATTTTTAGACGATACTCCCAAACCCTTTGCTGATTTATGCAATAAAAGAAAGCACAGAGAGTCCATCCAACCTCGCTGGGATGCTCTCCGTGCCTTGTCTTTATAAATTCAATTTCATCGGAGAACAAACCAAAAGTTCAGCGCTCTTTATTATGCCTCATCACTTGCTAAATTGCTGTTTTGATCGACCGTGTCAGATACTTCTCCTTCCACCGGATCTTTTGTATTGGACGTAGCTCCTTGATCTTGAGAAGTGTTCACATCTCCTTGTACGCCTTCATCCGGAGAAGTGCTTTCATTCACATCATTATCAACGCTTTCACTGCTGGTGCTCTGAGATGTTGATGTGCTTTGATCCGTGTCAGGAGTTGGATCCTCGATGGTGCCCGGAGTCTCGTTCGTTCCCGTTGCATCTGAACCTTGCGGAACATCTGCCGCCACTACAAATTCGCTTCCGGTCCAAGAATATGCATTTTCCCCTGAAAGAACAAGGGAAGATTCCTCAGGCGGCGTTCCCCATTTTGTACCAAACTGAACCGAAACCGCCGCAGCCGCATCATTGGCAACATCAAATTGCAATGTGGCACCCGGAATAAGCTGCACAGTGTTATAAGAAATTCCACCAATGGCCACTGCGCAATATCCACCTGAGGCCGTGCCAGATGCAGTCAAAGTAACTGTATATTTTCCGCCCGGAAGAAGTTCGTACGAATTGGTAGTGGCATCCGTCGGAGTAAGAGCCCTTGTTGTTTGCCCGTCTGTAGCCGAAAAGCCGGTCGTAGAACCGTCCTTCTGAACCACAGATACGCCAATATCAAAAGTGGCAGCAGTAATCGTCTGGTCCGCAGACTGCAAGTCTGCCGCAAACCATGCCCAGGATACCCCCGAAAGAAGGCATACACACATAGTCACACACAAAAAACCAACCGCTAATTTTTGAAACGTCAATGATCCGTTCGATTTCATATCTCTTTTCCCCTTGAAAATTCTCTCAAACCCGAATTGTTTCTTGAAGGCCGTTATACCCTCCTTTATTTGAATACACAGGGTATCAAAAGGCGCAAACCTCTTTGTGCCCTTTGATTTCCTGCTCTCGCAAGCGAGAGCAGGAGATAAATTTTATTCCTCAGGAACAACTGTATACCATGTTCCGTCTTCTTTTTCTTCTGTAATCACCTTATAGCCTTCCGCAACAAAATTCGCCACAGGGCTCTCATTGGTCGCATGAGAAGGATCATACTCGAAGAATGTACCACCGCGAACTACAATGGTAGATGCACCAGACTTATAATCCGCATCACGGATATTCAATGTCCATTTGGGAGTGACGCATTTGAAAACGCCGCCATTAATTTCAATATCGCCACCGTTGGAGGCGTAAATCATATCCATCTGATCGTCTTCGCGTCCATCAGCGATGTTATTCGTATATGTACCGCCATTGATCACTACCTTGGAGCCTTCGCCAAAAGACCATACCGCCATGGCATAATTATTAACGTCGTTTGCAACAACTGTGCCATTGCCGTTAACCGTCAATTGTCCGCCATTGCCTACGGAAAATACTCCATCGTAACCGCTTGCACTGTACTCAATCTCGTCCAAATCAACGGTTTTGTTTTCACCAGCATTTACGAAAAGGGGCTGCGTAGAAAGATTTTTGGCCTGTGCATCGTACTGGTCGTTATTAAAGCCATCCTTTTCCACAGGCGCCTGCGTTGCCAGGATGCTCACATCCGCCGAGAAGGTTTTTCCTTTGTACTCATTGCCGGCTTCTTCTTTCATGCCATACACCAGCACAAACCGAATCGTTTCGTCCTTTTCGACCGTCAGTTCCATCTGCTGCGCCAGCGCGTTCAACTCGCTCATCGGGCGTTTCTCAAAATTGCCCGTTACATTGCCATCTGCATCCAACTGAACAAAGTCAAACCAAAGTGCATCCTGCAGACCGCCATTTTTCGTTGTAAAGCTCAAGCGAATCTTTGCTGCAAGATTTCCGCTGTTCTTTACTTCCAGCAACTTTGCCGAAGAGATACCCGGCTCCCACAGTTCCTCTCCAATGATTGCTTTTTTATCCGTCTTCAGGTCTTGCCCGACTTTTTCAAATGTAATCTCATTGCCGTTGTTTACTCCCGGAATCGTCACTGTTTTGTCGCCGGTTGCATCCACGTCGTAAGCCATTGCATCAATGCTCAGGTTTCCCGCTGTGATCACGTTTCCCGTATTCGTCACACTGTCTGTGAACCACGCAAATGTGGCACCCACCAACATTGCTGCGCACAAAACGACAGCCAGTACACTGGCGCCCAACGCGCGCTTTGTTTGCTTACTTCTTTTCAACAAAATCGCTTCCTTTTCTTAGATTTTACCTTAGTTTGTAAATGCCGATACCGGCAGCATATCGCTGAAATCTATTCCGTTGCAGACCCAGAGTATATTCGTATCCAATGCGTCTGCTCCTGCGCCTTCAAACTTGTTCCCGCTGATTGTCATATTGTCAAACAAGAAGCCCACAACTGTAATTGCACTATCGCTTACATATTTTTTTGACACATTGACAAACGTATTTCCCGTCAGAATCCATTTCGCCTCCGGAGCGCTCACAAAAGAACCTTCGTCTCTCAGTTCCAAATGTACGTACCGCGTTCCCTGTTCGGTGTTTTCAAACCGATTGTTTGTCAAAACCACTTCTTTAATGTTTTTGGAGGTCAACTGTATACAATCCCAATCTACATTCCGGAATTCGCAACCATCCACAACCAGCTTTTCTGTTTTGGGGTCTGTAACATAGATGCTCGAAGCATTGTTGCTTTCGTTCTCGGGGGATTCAAATGTGATTCCTTTGAATGTTACTTCTTGCGCATTTACGTATACCGATTGTCCCTTCAAAACCGCCTCGCCGTTTCCTTCCAGCGTCACATTGTTCTTAATCGACAGCGGTCCACTCAAAACGATCTCCCCTGACAGAGTCAGAACGTCGCCGTCCTGTGCCTGGCTGAGCGCATCTTTCAAATCTGCTTCATTCTTGATCTGTACCTTTGCCTGTGCATCGTACTGGTCGTTATTAAAGCCATCCTTCTCACCCGTCGCCTGCGTCGCTTCCAACATAAAGTTCATAGCAAAGGACTTGCCCTGATAGCTTGTCATATCTGCATCCGTATACATGCCATACTCAAGCAGAAAATACCCATACTTTTCTCCGCTATCCGCAGGGAAGTTCAAAGATGATTTCTCCGCTGCAAGTTGTTGCATATTGTGCACTTGAGAATTGTCCGATGCAGGGCGTGCATTGGGATCTGAAAACTGGAGTTTGTCATTGACCCCGGCACGTTCTGGCAGCGCCTGAGAACTCGTAAATGGTGTGAGGGAATACCAGAGAACATCCGACAGAGATGCATCCGTAACTGTAAACGATACTTCCACATCAGCCGAAATATCATTGTACAGATTGCTTACCGCAATCACCGCAGCACCATAATCTCCCGGCTCCATATCATTGACACTGATCAAAGCATCCCGAGAAAGATTATTGATCGTCCCCCATTTTACTTGTCCGCTTTCATCAACCTGATACCGGGCTCCAAAAAAACGAACGTCCATATTTCCGGTATGGATTTCATTGTTGGTGTTATTGACGCCATCCACGAACCATGCAAATGTAGTGGCCGTCAGCATAGCGATGCTGAGCAACACAGACAGCGCACTTGCCAACAGAACACGCGCTGTGTTCTGGCCTTTCTTCATTGTCGTTCCTCCTTGCTTTTGCAAATTTGAACGGATATCAAAAGACACAAACGCATGCGTTTATATCCTTTGATACCCCGCTCTCCTGTGGAGAGCGGATTTCAAAATGGTTATTTATATCCCTGAGTTTCGTCTTTTCTTGGCGGCGCACTGACCGCTCCGCCAGGCTGCTGATTTTGTCGCATCTGTGCTTGCTGCATCTGCTGCAATTGACGAAGCAGCCGCTCAGATTCCGCACGCTCCCTGGCCAGTTGCTCGCGTTCACGCGTAAGCTGTGCAAGTTGATGATCCCGCTCTGCACGCATCTCAGCCATTTGTTCACGCCGATATTTTCGGAACAAGCGAACGCTATTGAACCCCTGAATTCCAATCAAAAGCAGAAACGGCACCAAAATGCAAATTACATATCCTGCCGGTGTGCGCAAAAATTGGAAGAAAGTTCCCACTTTCGGCAGCGAAAACTGATATTTTCCTACTACCTTGTCGTATGTGACGATGGTTTCATCATCCTGATCTGTAGTGGTACCATATGTAATGAATCCCGGCTGGCCATCCTCTGTCGTGGTAAGCTGCCGAATTTTATGAGTGACGATTGCTCCATAGTTTTCGCTATTTGTGGACTGGAAAGCAATGATGTCGCCCGGTTGTAACGTCGAAGGGTCTACTTCCTTTGTCAAAACCAAATCTCCCGCGCTAAAATCCGTAGCGCTCATAGAGTCTGACAACACAATAAACGCCTTATAGCCGAACAAATTACGGTCTACCTGATCAAATGTAAGCACCGATACGACGGTGAAAATCGTCATACACACAGCAATCACAATAATGATCCATGTAATGACGGACAAAACAATTTTCCGTGCCTTGCGCATTGATGCAGCTCCCTTTTATATAATAATGTATATTTTAATCAAAGGCTCGTCCGGGATTGTTTTTGGCCTGAACCGCATCTACTGTCAAATCAAAAGCAAGTGTCTGGTTCTTTCCGGCATTTCCTTCTTGTTCAGGATAGTGGAACGTAATCGTAAACTCACTGCGCGAATTTCCCGCCAGTGGTTGTGCCAACTCGATGGCCCCTGCCTTATTCAAATTTGCAGGCGTTCCCTGATAGAGCGTAACGATTGAATTCGGATTCGTTACATCTTTTATCGTAATTTCAAGAATGTCTTCCAGACCTCCGGTAACATTTTCGAAATACATCCTACAATACACATCGACTGAGCCTTCGTTTTGGACAAAAAAGTTTTTTTCTACTGTCATGCCCGGCTCGAACAAGCGCTCGTCCGCCTGAATAATGGGCACATTGTCATTTAGATTTAATTGAACGGTACCCAGCGTAAATGCGTTATCGTCCACAGAAGTTCTCGGATACACCAAAGCCAGCGTTGTAATGCCCAAGCACACCGCCAGCGCAATGACAGCAATGACACTAAGGATCAGCTTTCGACGCGCATTACCTTGTTCCTTCATAAATTTCTCTCCTTCTTACGCGGGAAAAGCAGCAACACCGCCAACAGGAAAGCCCATGTTGCTAAAATGCTCGAGAGCATACATCTGCTCCCAATTTATCACAGAAATCTCTGTGATACCGTCCACCTAACGCCTGTCTTTCACATATCCCGTCTTCGCTTTAAGGCATCTTGCGAAGCACCTGCACTGGTCACCAAAATCGTCCTTTAACTGCTTGTCCTCTTTTGGTACACTTTCGCAGCACTTTCCAAACAGAGACAAAGCGCACAAGCCAATGTCTCACCGGGATAATCATACGGTTATTCTATAAAATTCTCCACAAAAGCTACTTATGTAGGAGTAAATTTATCAAACAACCGACTGACCTTTTGGCATTGGTTGTACGTAGAAAATAGTAGCATATTCTTCCAATATTTTCAAATTTTTTTGCCGCTCAAAAGCGCCGCTTTTATAAACTAAAAATTGATTTTTTTTGATTGTATACTTGGAGTTTATAAACAAGTGTCTCGAGAAAAGGTAAATGTTCGACATTTCGTTATTTTATGAATTTTATGTAAAATTTTATAAAAATTTTTTCTGAGAAAAATTTTGTTTTTGAATGCCCTTTTTATCCTTAATATCATCTATTTTTTACTCTAATATGCTGCGTTCAAAATTTGTGCCAGATTCTGATACAAATCCTTGCAAAAAGAAAAAAGCGCCGGACCTATACCGGCGCTTTTTATACTATGCATCCTTTCGTTCATTCACCCTGACTGAATTTTCTATCTGCCTATTCGTACGCTTTCCGCACGAATGCACTTACCCTTTCCAAACGTATTTCCACAACAAAAAACAAACCCACAACACAAATGTGTTGTGGGTTTGTATGGCGGAGATGGAGAGACTTGAACTCTCGCGCCGGTTTCCCGACCTACTCCCTTAGCAGGGGAGCCTCGTCACCACTTGAGTACATCTCCATGGTAGCGTTAATGATTCTTTTGTGCACTTTGTGAGAAATGTGGCGGAGAAGGTGGGATTCGAACCCACGGAACATTGCTGTTCAACGGTTTTCAAGACCGCCTCCTTAAACCACTCGGACACCTCTCCACAGCGGCTATTAGCCTTGAGCGCTCTAGAATCATACCACATAAAACCATTCTTGTCAATAGGTACCTTGTCAAAATACGCATACGCGGCAAAGTGATGCATGCGCATTTGACGGACGGCGGCCGACTATGCCGAATATATTTGGATATTGAAAAAGTAAAAAACGCATCCACAAAAATTGCAAAAATCTTTTGTGATTCGGTGTCATTTTGTTGGGATTCGTTGTTTTAAGCTTTATTCTGCATCTGCGTCGAGTGGCTGACTAAGCATCTACCAAACAAGGAGCAGACAAAGGGCGACAGCAAGGTATGCTGTCGCCCTTCTTTATCATCACAGAAAGGGGAATTTTCCATGACGGAAACAGAATATGAAAATGGCGATTCACCATGCTGCTATCACCGCCATCCGGCAGCATATAAATCGCGTTTTGCGACGGCCCCGTTGGAAGCTTCACTGGAGCGGAGCTCTCCCGTATAAAATCACCCACGAGAAAGCCGCAGAAACAGCAATTTTTTCGTTTCTACCATTTATGCTACGCGCATCGGTTTGGACGAAGAAGTTGCCATTCGAATGCGAACGCGCTTGACTTTATACCGTTTATGTTGCACAACACACAAATGTTCGTCGATCTGATAGAGCCCCCATGCTAACAAAAAGGCCCCCGGAGTCACCAACATTGCCACAGTCGGCGTTCCTTCTTCATACACACCTAAGCCGCAAATTGCCAGGAACATCAGCAAAACAACCCCTGTCCTAATCAAACCGACCATTAACATCCGCCTCATATGAATTCCTCCATTCGTTATTGTTACAATAATACAACCGTTGGTTGTTGTCAATACTTTTTACAACTTTTTTTATTGAATATTTAAATATACTCTTTACTTCGACAACGATAAGTAGTAATATTAAATTAGAAAATCATAAGAAAGGAGCTGTGTTGATGTTTGCACAGCGTTTAAAGGAGCTTCGAAAACTTCGGGGCATCTCCCAAGGAGCCTTGTCCAATGAACTGGGACTCTCGCAACAGGCCGTTGGGAAATGGGAAACCGGCCGCTCCACGCCTGATCCCGCTATGCTGGCACGCATTGCCGCCTTTTTTGATGTAAGTACAGATTACCTTCTCGGACGGACCGAAACGGCGGCAGACGCAGGTTGGCAAGCCGCCGGGGAACACCCCATTCCCATTATTGGCACAGTACGCGCTGGTTATGGAGCGCTGGCCTTAGAAGAGGACTATGGAGAGGAATACGCGCGTGTCAAAGATCCTCAGAATTACTTTTATCTGCTGGTGAAAGGCGACAGTATGGAGCCTCGCATTTTTGAGGGAGACTTGGCCTTGGTCCGCCGCCAACCGACACTGGAAAGTGGAGATTTGGGCGTAGTGGTGTTTGGAGAGGGCGAGGGGACCCTTAAAAAATACATTCGGCGCGGCAATACTGTCATTTTGCAACCTTTTAACAGTGCCTATCCTCCACAAATCATTATGGGAGAAGATCTGGACCATTTGTACATTGCAGGGAAAGTGGTTGAAACCAAAACCAAATGGTAAAATCTTTCCATGCCTTTATCATAGCGCACTAACTGTACAATAAAACGTACTTTTAAAAGCCTCGGCGCAAAATACGGCGAGCGGGGCTTCTTTTTTTGCACCTTTTTTCAAAGGACGGAACAAAACGATGGAGCTGCTAAAAAAACTGGAAATTTTGACCGACAGCGCAAAATACGATGTAGCGTGCACTTCGAGTGGTGTGGACCGGCCCGGAGACGGACAAAGTCTGGGCAACGCAGTACGGGCAGGAATCTGCCATGCCTTTGCCGCCGACGGGCGTTGTATCAGCCTTTTAAAGGTTCTTTTGACAAATGTATGCATTTATAACTGCAAATACTGTGTGAACCGGATCTCCAACGATGTACCTCGAGCAGCTTTTACGCCCCATGAACTTGCGGAGCTGACCATTCAGTTTTACCGTCGCAATTACATCGAAGGGTTGTTTCTTTCCAGTGCGGTGATTCGCAGTCCCGATTACACAATGGAACAAATGATCCGCGCTTTGGAACTTTTGCGCAACGAATATCACTTTCGGGGATACATTCATGCAAAGACCATTCCGGGCGCGGATCCTTCCTTAGTGAAGCGGCTTGGGCTACTCGCCGATCGTCTAAGCGTGAACATTGAACTTCCCAGCGAAGAAAGTCTCTCTCTTCTGGCCCCCAATAAAACCAAACGCGCGATCCTTGCTCCCATGGGGCAAGTGCGGGATGGCATGGCCGAAAACAAACGTGAACTGGCGCTTTATCGCCATGCTCCACGCTTCGCTCCGGCCGGACAGAGCACACAGATGATTGTGGGAGCCAGTCCGGAAAGCGACTATCACATTTTGCGCCTAACGGAGGGGTTGTACCAACGATACCAATTGAAGCGGG